>CAZGWX010000048.1:0-3074 GCA_964529515.1 uncultured Acidimicrobiaceae bacterium | reverse complement strand
ACAGCCAACGAAGAAGGGGGCGCCGGTCGGCGCCCCCTTCTTTCGTGTTCTAGCGATCGTGACCCGGTGGCGGCACGAAGTCCCGGCCGCCGTCCTTCTCACCGGAGGAGCAGAGGAACGGCTTGGCGTCCGAGCCGGCGTGGTAGTCGTAAGCCCGGCCGTCGGCGAAGAGGATCACTTGATACCCGTCGACCAACGCCTGGGTGTAGCTGACCCCTGGCTTCGGGCACCCCAAGGCGCCATTGGACCAGGTCACCTCTTCGGCTTTGAGCACTTCGATGCCGGCCTCGTCAACCCCGGTCCGCGAAGCCAGGTCGGCCTTGGCCAGGTCGGTCATTTCGATGAGCGTCTCCGTTGATGGTTCCACGGGGGCTCCGATCGTGGTCGAGGTCGTGGGGCCGTCGGCTGTCGTCGATGTCGAAGATGACGCCGACGAGCCCTCGGTCCCGCACCCGGCGATGATCGCAGCACTCACCAGTAAGGCGGCTAGTCGATAGGCACGCATTTCACTTCCCTCCTCTGGGTCTGAAGATCAGCTGGGTCCCGTCGCCTTCGATTACCAGGCTCCCGGCCTCGATGTGCGCCGACTCGAAGCGGCGCAAAGCCTCGAGGTACATGGCCTCCGAGTCCATGACGACGGGTTCGGTGCACAGCATCATTGTGCTGAAAATCTCGGGGAAAGAGTCGTCGCCCTCCTCCGGGAGCACGAATCCGTACTGATTGCACACCTGGCCGCCAAAGCCCAGATCGGAGATCGACAGGGTCACCGGGTGCGTGGCGGCGATCGGAATTTCGTCGCCGTCAAACGTGCCCTCTTCCAGTTCCCACTCGCCCATCGTCTCCGGTGGGAACCACGGGTTGCTGGCGACCGGCTGGTCGGGGTCGTCGGAAGGAGCGTCGGTCTCGAGTGAGGCAGTTCCGCGTGTGTACACGAGCCAGACCCCCTCGCCCGTCAGGACGAGGTCGCCGTCTTCGACGCCGTATGAGTTGACGGCGGCGATTGCGTCGAGCAGCAGCTGCTCCGCCGTCATGGCGTCGGCATCGGCGCATGCCATCTCGGTCACGGCGAGGCCATCGATGATCTCGAAGCGTCCGCTCGTGTTGACCCGGTATTGGCCGCCGAAGGAATTGCAGTGCGACTGCCCGGTGATGCTTCCTGACTCGAGTCGGAGTGTCGGGGTGTTGCCGATGTCGATTGCGATGGCCCCGTCGACGCCTGTGGCCGAGTCGAGCACCCAGTTCCCTTCGATCGACCCGGCGTTGGCACAGGCGGTGGTCAGGCCGGCGAGGAGCAATGCGAGGAAGGCGCTCTTCATGCTTGTTGGACGCAGCCCCGGGGGTGGCGGTTCCCGGCGGCGTCTAGTGCCAAATGGCGGTGCCAGCCCCGATAGCCAGCCCGAGGAACAGGTGGGTCGCGGCGGTCCTCTTGAGCACCGAGACGAGCGAGCGGCCCTCCGCGCCCTCCAGGACCTGTTGGACGGGCCTTCTGGCCATGAGGATGAATGGGACCGCGATCAGGGCTCCTCTCGGCATCCAGCCCGCCAGCCCGAAGACCGCCACCAGAGCGAAGGCTCCCGCGACCAGGGCGGCGTAGAGGGCCCGTGTCGAGCGGTCGCCGATCAGCACTGCAAGAGTGCGCTTGCCCGCCGCCGCGTCTGTGCTCAGGTCCCGCAGATTGTTGGCGACGAGGATCGCAGTCACCAGCATGCCGATGGGGATGGCCGCAAGCCACGCCGCCAGGGGCGCGGTGCCGTCATGCACGAATCGGGCGCCGACCGTCGCCATCAGGCCGAAGAAGACGAAGACGAAGAGCTCGCCCCAGCCGCGGTATCCGTAGGGCACGGGGCCGCCGACATATCCGAGCATTGCCACGACTGACGCCGCTCCGATGGCGAGAACCACCGGACCGGCGATGATGGTCAGCGCCACGGCCGATACGGCAGCCACTGCGACTGCCGCCCATGTCGCCCGCCACATCGCCGCCGCCGGGATGATCCCCTCGGCCACCATGCGAGGCGGTCCCAGTCGATCGGGTGTGTCGGCTCCGCGGCGGGCGTCGGAGATGTCATTGGCGAAGTTGGCGGCCACCTGGATGGCGAGCGCGCCGACCAGCGCCCAGATGAAGGCATCCCAGCGGAACGCTCCTTCAGCGCGGGCCAGGCCGGCGGCGGCGACCACCGGAACCACCGCGGCCGGCAGGGTGTGGGTCCTGGCGGCGGTCCTCCACGCCTGAAACGCTGTCACGCCTCTAGAAGTGCCAGGGGAAGCGGTCGAAGCCGGGGTCGCGCTTCTCGAGGAAGGCGTCGCGGCCCTCCTGGGCCTCGTCGGTCATGTAGCCCAGGCGGGTCGCCTCGCCGGCGAAAAGCTGCTGGCCGACCAGGCCGTCGTCGATCATGTTGAAGGCGTACTTGAGCATCCGCTGCGACATGGGCGACTTGGCGCAGATCTCGCGGCCCCATTCCAGCGCCACCGCCTCGAGCTTGGCGTGCGGCACCACGGCATTGACCATCCCCATCGCCTCGGCCTCCCGGGCCGAATAGTTGCGGCCCAGGAAGAAGATCTCCCGAGCCTTCTTCTGCCCCACTTGGAGTGCGAGGTAGGCCGACCCGTATCCGGCGTCATAGGAAGCGACATCAGAGTCGGTCTGTTTGAAGATGGCGTGCTCGTCGGACGCCAGGGTCAGATCACAGACGACGTGGAGACTGTGGCCGCCGCCGACGGCCCACCCTGGCACCACGGCAATCACCACTTTGGGCATGAACCGGATTAGGCGTTGCACCTCGAGGATGTGAAGCCGTCCGAGCCGGCCCGGGTCGATCTCGCCCCCCTCGTCGTACTTGTAGCCGTCCTTGCCCCGGATGCGCTGGTCGCCGCCCGAGCAGAAAGCCCATCCGCCGTCCTTCGCCGACGGTCCGTTGCCGGTGACCAATACACAGCCCACATCAGTGGTCTGCCGGGCATGGTCGAGGACCCGGTAGAGCTCGTCGACTGTCTGGGGCCGGAAGGCGTTGCGAACCTCCGGGCGGTCGAACGCGATGCGGACGACCCCGACCTCGCGCGCCCGGTGATAGGTG
>CAZGWX010000047.1:0-3278 GCA_964529515.1 uncultured Acidimicrobiaceae bacterium | reverse complement strand
TGGCGGCGGTGCTCGTCACCGTCCCGCTCTCCTGGTACCTGGGCGTCAGGGGCCTGGCGTTCCTGTGGTTTTGCCTCATCGTGGCCCTGATCATCTTCCGGCACCGGGCCAACATCGGGCGGATGCTGAAAGGCTCCGAGCAGAGGGTGACGACATGAGCATCGAGGTGGCGGTGATCCCGGCGGCCGGCCGCGGCACCCGGATGCGCCCCGCCACCCGTGTCGTCCCGAAGGCCCTGCTCACGGTCATCGACCGACCGGCCATTCAGTACGCCGTCGAGGAGGCGGCCCGGGCGGGTGCGACCGAGGCGGTGGTAGTCGTCGACCTCGACGCGGGGCACCTGATCGCCCAGCACTTCTCGCTCGAAGGGCCGCTGCCCGGGCTCGAGGACGTGAGGGTCCGTCCGGTGGTCCAGGAGGAGCCACTCGGGCTGGGACACGCGGTCAACGAGGCCGCGCACATGGTCGCCGGACGCCCCTTCTTCTGCCTCCTCTCCGACAACCTGGTTCGTCCGGGTGAGGACGTCCTGCCCGCCCTCGCCGCCGGGAGCGATGATGGTGAGGTGTCGGTGATGTGCTTGCGTCCGCTCGACGACGACATGCTCTCCAAGTACGGGGTGGTGGCGCCGGCGTCCGACCCGGAGAACGGGTACATGGAGCTCTCCGGCGCAGTCGAGAAGCCTGGGGCGGAGAACGCGCCCTCCCGGCTGGGCCTGGTCGGTCGTTACCTCTTCACGCCGGAGGTCTTCGAACTGTTGGAGACTGCTGACCCGGGTGTCGGCGGGGAGATCCAGCTCACCGACGCCATAGATGCCCTGGGCCGGGCGGGTCGCCTTCGTGGCTGGGTGGCTCCTGGAGATCTCCTCGACACCGGGACGCCCGAGGGACTGTTGCACGCGTCGATCGTGCTGGGCCGTGCCCGGTACGGGAGCGCCGTGGACGATGCCCGCTGAGCTGATCCCGGTCCGCGAGGTCCGAGCCAGGATCCTCACCGCAGTGCCGAGGCTCGGGACCGAGAAGACCCCACTCGATGTGTCGGTGGGCCGGGTGCTGGCGGTGCCGGTGCTGGCCCGCGAGAACGTGCCCGGCTGGGACAACTCGGGCATGGACGGCTACGCGGTACAGGGGGCAGACGTCTCCGCGTCCGGTGCCACGCTCGAGGTCATCGGCGGGGTGCAGGCGGGTGCGATGGCGTCCGGATCGGTGGGGCCGGGCCAGGCCATCAAGATCATGACTGGAGCCCCAATGCCGCCGGGCGCTGACACCGTCGTCCGTATCGAGGACACGACCGAGTCGGACGGGAAGATCCATGTCGCCCGAGCAGTCGAAACGGGTACTTACGTCCGGCCGCGTGGTGGCGACGTGGCCGAGGGGACAGAGGTCCTGGCTGCGGGAACCCGGCTCGACCCCGCCCGCGTCGGGATGCTGGCTGCCCTGGGTGTCACCGAGCTCGAGGTCGCCCGCCGGCCGAAGGTGGCCGTGTTGTCGACCGGCAACGAACTGCGACCTGCGGAGACCGAGACCCTCGAGCCCGGCGCGATTCGCGACTCCAACCGGCCAATGCTGGCGGCCCTGGTCGAAGCGGCGGGCTGCAAGGTGCTGGACTTCGGGAGTGTGGGCGACGACCAGCCCGCCTTCGAGGCGTTGATCGGCCGCGCGGCCGCCGAGGCGGATGCCATCGTGAGCAGCGGCGGCGTTTCGATGGGTGACTATGACGTGGTCAAGGCCGTGCTCAGTGGGACGGGTGTCGACTTTCTCTCGGTGGCGATGAACCCGGGCAAGCCCCTCGGCTTCGGGCTGGTCGGTGGCCGCCCCTACTTCGGACTCCCCGGAAACCCGGTCTCGGTGCTGGTGTCCTTCGAGCAGCTCGCCCGCCCGGCCCTCCTGTCGATGCAGGGGGCGAACTTGGTGCTCCGTCCGCGGGTACGCGGAATCGCAGGGGAGAGGTTCACCAGCGATCCCGCCAAGGAGGCCTTTCTCCGGGCTCGAATCGCCGACCACGAGGGTCCCACCGTCGTCCCAACCGGAGGCCAGGCGTCGAACGTTCTGTCCGGACTGGCGACCGCTGACTGCTTCGCCGTGCTACCGGTGGGGGTTGACACCGTCGAGCCCGGTGACAGCCTGACCCTGGAGCTGTTTGGGAGTGCGGAGAACAGAGGAGTGGGGGATGGGTGAACTGACCCATCTCGATGAGAGCGGCGCGGCCCGCATGGTCGACGTCGGGGACAAGGAGTCGACGCGCCGCGTGGCGGTCGCGGAGGCGATGGTGTCGATGTCGCCGGAGCTCATGGAGCGGCTGTTCACGGGCGATCTCCCCAAGGGCGGGGTGATCGCGGTGGCGCGGGTTGCCGGGATTCAGGCGGCCAAAAAGACATCCGATCTGATTCCCTTGTGCCATCCGCTTGCCATCGATTCGGCCTCGGTCGACTTCGAGCCGGTTGGGCATCGCTTGCGAGTCACCGCTACGGTGACCACGACCGGCCCTACCGGGGTCGAGATGGAAGCGTTGACCGCTGTCTCCGTGGCTGCGCTCACTGTGTACGACATGGTGAAGGGCGTGGAACGCGGAGTCACCATCGAATCGGTGGGTCTCGTCTCAAAGTCGGGCGGCCGGTCGGGTGAATGGTCGAGGGTCGTTGATCCCGAAGGGTCTTGATGGCTACCCTCGCCGCGAACAGGACGAAGTAGAGACCATATGGTTACCAGCGTCATAGTCGGCCTTCTGGTCATCGCCGGTATCTGGAGCGTGTACCTGCTCCCGGTGGTCTTCGGTGACCGCCGCAGCACCCCGATGTCTTCTACCGAGGACTTCGACCGTTGGAGCCACTCGATGGCCAATGTCCAGCGGCAGTCCGTCTCCGAACTGGCGGCGAGCCAGCGCGAAGTCATCCGACAGCGCCGTCGCCGCACGCTGATCGCCTTGGTCGTGCTCACCATCGGCGCCCTGTTCGCCGCCTGGCGGTTCCAGTCGCTGCCATGGCTGCTCGGCGCTTCCCTGTTCGGGACCTTGACCGTTGCCTACTTGATGATGCTGGCCCAGATGCGCCAGCGCCGGAACCAGCGGCTCAAGGTGACCCACGTGGCCGAGCGGCCGACGGAGTGGGAAGAGCCGCAGATCAAGGTCATCGCCAACTGACCTTCCCCCAGGGGTAAAATCACCATCCCGCAAGGGGCTGTAGCTCAGCCTGGCAGAGCACCTCGTTCGCAATGAGGGGGTCAGGGGTTCAAATCCCCTCAGCTCCACCTTTCCTGCTGATTTCAGAACCGATCAAGTGGTCG
>CAZGWX010000046.1:0-2549 GCA_964529515.1 uncultured Acidimicrobiaceae bacterium | reverse complement strand
TGGACCAGCCCGAGCCGGCGGCGTTCTTCAGCTGCTCAGCCGTCGAGTGGCAGATGTTGGCGCCGTCGGCGCATTTCCCGTCCGCCATGAACTGACTGTGGGTCCTGGCGTAGGAACGAAGGCCCGACTCCATCTCCACAGGGCCGAGGCCCCGGGCGGTGCGCTCGGCGTTGATCTTGGCGAGGAAGCCGCCCTCCGAGCTCGAATCGGCAGTGGCAGTTCCGCCCACGATCGAAACGACCAGGGCTGCCATCATCAAAATTGCCGTCCATCGCCTTCCCCGCATCCCGTCTCATCGGCAGGAGGCGCCGGCGGCTGTAGGGGGCCTCGAGAATCAGATCCCGAACATGAGGTCGCGGAGGTTGATCACCGAGGTCCGGTAGCCGTCGAGGTCGATGCGGATCGATCCCAGCCTGAGCCCGGTCATGCCCTCTCCCACATTGGTCATCACCCGGAGGGCGTCCTCGTCGTGGTCGAGCACCCCGAGCCCGAGGCAGTCGCCGTTGTGGGCCTGAACTCCGACCAGCACCCCGCTGAGCCTGGTGAGAAGCAGCCCGACCGGAAGGGTGGGGGCGAACACGGTCGGGCGCACTTTCCAACGCTCGAGCGGCGGCCGCAGCGCCAGCGCGAGCTGCTCGGCCCGCTTGTTGGCCCGGGCGTCCGGCGACATGGGAAGGATCCGCGGGTCGGTGGCGAGTGTGTGGATCTCGGCTCCGAAGAAGCGTCGCAGCATTCCGACCAGCGGCTCGAGTTCCTCGCCACGCTGCAGGGCCACGATCCGATCGGGCCGGCACAGTTCCGTCTTGTGGTACTTGAGAGTCTCGCCGGCCACACCCGAGACGACCGCGGTCGTGTCGACGATGACGACGTCGCCAAGCTCCCGCGCCCGAGTGGTCATCACCGAAGTGGCGATCACCTGCTGGAGGACCAACCGGGTCGGCGTAGTCGTGCCAACGAAGTGCAGGCCGTCGAGCTGGTCCAGCTCGTCGAGATCGTCGGGGCTGTGGAACACCTTCATCGACACACAGGCGGGTGGCCCCACGGTCGACACGCCCACGTCCGCGTCGACGAGGACAGGGGTGCGGCCGGCAGCTAGAGCCGCGCGTACCGCCTCCAACGCCACCGAGGTCTTGCCAGCGTCGAGCCCGCCGATGAGCATGCTGACACCGGGGGAGGCGACGAGTCTGACCGCCTCCGGTGTGCTGGTATCGGCCATTCACGCAGGATAGGAGCGCCCGGGATGATGTAATCCCGCCGCTACCGTCCCGCAGCGATGTCTCTTCCCGTCAGTTTCCTCTCCGACTTCGGCCACCACGACGAGTTCGTGGGTGTGGTCCACGGGGTCATCGCCAAGATCGCCCCCGAGTCGAGGGTGATCGACATCGGGCACGACTTCGCGCCCGGGAACGTGCGTGCGGCCGCACTCGCCCTGCTGCGGTCAATCCAGTACCTGCCCGAGGGCGTGTGCCTCGCAGTCGTCGATCCGGGAGTGGGCACATCCCGGCGGGCCCTCGCCGCCGAGACCCCCTGGGGATTCTTCGTCGGGCCCGACAACGGCCTCTTGTCGCCCGCGGTTTCCATGGTCGGCGGGGCCTCGCGCATCGTCTCCATCGAGAACCCGGAGGCCATCATCCCGTCACCGGGACAGACCTTCCACGGCCGAGACATCTTCGCTCCGGCTGCTGCCCTCCTCGCCTCGGGCGAGGCCGGCTTGTCCGACCTCGGACCCGATGTCGACGGCGAAGGGGTCGTGCCTCTGTTGTTACCGCTCACGGAGAGCGACGGGTCCGCCGTCAGCGGCGAAACCTGGTGGATCGATCGTTACGGAAATGTCGAGACCAACGTCTCTCCTGACGACCTCCTGGGCGTGGGCTTGAGCCCAGGCGATACGGTCACGCTCCGCATCGGCGCCGGCGTCCACAACCTGGTCTGGTCCGCCGCCTACGGAGACGTCGAGGAGGGAGAAGGGCTGCTGCACGTGGACTCGTCGGGCCTGATCGCGATCGCGGTTCGAGCCGGTCGCGCCGACGAGCGGTTCGACCTCGTTGAGGGGGTATCGGTCACGCTGGCGGGAAGAAGATGAGCCACAGCTGGAACACCCCGGCGATCACGATGAGCGCGAGGAGAACCAGAAGGACGATGGCTGTAGCGGGCCGCACGGCGGGGTCAGGTTACAAAAGCACCGAGGCCCCCGAAATCGGGGGCCTCGGTTACACGAGAGAGTGCTCCGTCACCGTGGGGCGGGCTGGGAGGCTATCCGATCACGCCTGGCACGAACGTGCGGTCGGCATGAGGGGAACGGAGACTCCTTCGCGCTTGCTCCATTATCGACCACTCAGAGTGGTTACTTGAGACAATTTGTGGTCAGATTTCTCACCCGCCCCGGATGCCATCTCTGCGAGGACGCGTACCCCTTGGTGTCCCGGGAGACACGGATGGCCGGTGTGACCTTGGAGGTCTTGGACATCGAGACCGACGACGCGCTCCTGTCCGAGTACGGGATGCGGATCCCGGTAGTGCTGGGACCCGACGGGGAAGTTCTCGCCGAA
>CAZGWX010000045.1:0-4856 GCA_964529515.1 uncultured Acidimicrobiaceae bacterium | reverse complement strand
AGCCGGCGAGCTTCAGGCCCGGCTGGGAGCCGTGCTCACCACTGATCCGTTCTCTTTCACCGTGGGGGGCGAGCCGTGGCTGACGCAGAGTTGGCTCGCAGAGCTCGGCTATGCGGCGTTATACGACGCTTTCGGGCTCGGTTTCATCGCCTTTGTCATGCTCGTTCTGGGACTGGTGACCATCGCGTGTATCGGGCTGGCGGCGCTGGGTCGTTCCGGGAGCGTCATGATCACCGCGGGTGTGGTCGTTCTCACCGCCTTGTTGTTTCCGCCGGTGTTGGTGCCGAGGCCGGTGATCTTCTCCTTCCCGCTGGTCGCGCTGGTGATCCTGGCCTGGGACCGTCCGAGCCTCCGCTGGACCCTTCCCTTCCTCTTCTGGCTCTGGGCGTCGCTTCACGGCAGCTTCCTGATCGGTGGCGCGTACATCATTCTTCGGATAGTCGCGGCGAGAGAGTGGCGGGCATGGCCGCAAGTCATTGCCGGAGGTGTTGCGGTTCTGCTGACGCCGCACGGGCTGGGAACGGTCCGAATCCTTCTCGAGTTCGCCACAGCTCGTCCGTATCTCCGCCTCATGCAGGAATGGCAGACACCGAACTTCCTCACGCCTGCCCTGGCCGGCTTCGTGGTTGGGCTCGTCTGGTTGCTCTACTCGGCTGCAAAAGGACGTCTCGAGGCTCGGGAACTGTGGGTGGTGGTTCCGTTCCTTCTCCTGGCGCTGAGTGCGAGTCGGGCGGTGTTCCCGGCCTGGATCGCAATCGCTCCCGTGGTCGCGGGTGCCAACTCAGAGTGGCGCTGGGGTAGAGGGTTCGCACCACCGGTCGCGGTAGCCACCGTCATGATCATCATCCTGTTCCCGATTCTCCTCGTTCGGCCGGTGGAAGTGGACGAAGCGACATTTCCTGTAGGTGCCGCTGCTTACTTGGAGGATGTCCGCACGTTCCATGACGACCTGTCGGGCGGATACTTCACCTTCACCGGTCAGTTCACCGAAGGGGTGTTCATCGACGATCGGGCCGAGCTGTTCAGAGAACGCATCCGGGAGATGGCGACAGTTCGGGCGGGATCCGAACCGTGGCAGGACGTATTCACGCGGGACGGTATCGAACAGGCGTTGGTCGGGACAGACACACCGCTCAGAGCACTCCTCGTTGCGAGTGGTTGGCGGGAGTATTACCGGGACACCAGGTACGCGATCCTCCGACCTTGACCGCGGCACAACCCAAACGCGAGTGAGGGGCCTTGTGGCCCCTCACTTATGGTTTGTCGGTGCTTGATCAGGCGTTCGAAAGAGCCTGCGCAACGCTGTTGAATGTGCTTGAGACTGCCGTACCGGCAAGCCGAATCGCTACGAGAGCGACGATCGCGATCAGGACGACCAGGAGGGCGTACTCAACCATGGAGGCACCCTTGTCTTCCTGAAAGCGGCTCACCAGCTTGGTCCACAGAGCGAGCATATACCCCTCCTTGGGTTCCGCTATCTTCGGACGGCCGGCTTCTCCGGCTGCCCTCTCCCGGGGCGATCTGCCTCGGGAAACCTCAAATCCTTTGACGATGTCGTCCACAACTATCAAGTGCTCTCCAGAGCGTCGGCGATGGAGTCGTAAGTCCCTGCCACCGTCCCACCGAAGTTGGTGACGGCCACCAAGCCGGCGATGGCGATCAGCATCACCAGCAATGCGTACTCCACCCTGGAGGCGCCCCTGTCGCTGAGTCGCAGTTTGTTGAGTATCAGGTTCAACATTGGTCTCTTCCTTCGGCAAACCTGAGGTCAAACTAAAGGTCGAGGGCATCGTTAACGATGGGTCTGGAGGCCCAACCTGAAATCCCTACTGGGGCTTGGCGATTCCCAGCCTGATGGCCTCGATGGCCGCCTGCGTGCGGTCGCTCACAGCCAGCTTCTGGAAGATGTTGGCCAGATGATTCTTCACCGTCTTCTGGGAGATGTAGAGACGTTCGGCGAGCTCCTCCGTTGCGGAGACACCCAGGGCGAGCTGTTGGAGGATTTCACGCTCTCTGGCGGTCAGCGAAGCGGCTCCGGGGTCGAGCTGGGGCTCTCTGTAAGTCTCGAGGAGGTCGTCCCGGTCTTCGTCGATGAGGTCAAGGAGGTCGTGTCCGTCGGCAACTGCACGGATGGCAGCCGCCAGAGTCGTCAGAGGTACGCCTTTGGAGAAGAATCCTTTGGCGCCGGCCGAGTCGGCACGCGCACGCTGGTCGTCGCCGGCGTGCATCGACACCACGATCGCCTTGGACTTGCCTCCGATCTCCGATATGGCGTCGATTCCGTCGCCACCGGGCATTTCGATGTCGACGATGCACACTTCGGCCGGTTGGGTGGCCAGAAGCTCTCGAAGGGCCGGGCCAGAATCAGCGACGCCAACCACTCTGGCATCGGGCAACCCGTTCAGGGCCTGACTGAGCCCGTCGGCGAACAGCTGGTGGTCGTCGGCGATCATGACGCGAATCATCTGTTGCCCCATTCCACGGTGACGGCGGTTCCGGTGCCCACCTTGGAGTCGAATTTGACGGTGGCGCCGATTTTGGCGGCTCTTTCACGCATTCCGACCAATCCGTAGTGGCCTTCCGGCTCGGGCTCCGGGTTGAAGCCGATGCCGTCATCTACAACGGAGCATCGGCCGAATGATCTATCGACTTGACCGGTGATCACGATCTTGCTCCCCCTGGAATGAATGTGTGCGTTGCGGGTGGCCTCGACGATCAGAGCGGTCAAATCACCGATGATGGCGGCCCGGGGCGGTCGCCTCTCGATGAGATCCACCACCACCGGCGGGTCGCCCTCGAACTGCCCGAACGCCTGCATCAAGCGCGCCGTGATTGTCGGACCGGGCTCGATCCGCAGGTCTGCCACCGACGCCCGGACGTCCTCGACCAGCTTCGTGACGTTGGACCGGAGAACCATGATGTCGGAGGCGACATCCGGATGCTCGGTTTGCTGCATGGCGGTCAGATCGAGAGCCAGCCCAAGGGATGCGAGTGCGGGTCCGATCTCGTCGTGTAGGTCGCGGGCGAGGCGAACCCGCTCTTCAGCGACGGCAGCCCCAACTATCCCTTGGAGCAATTGATGATTGGCAAAGGCAACCGTCACCGGATGGATGGTGTCCCGGATCTCGTCCAGATCGGTCTCGGCGAGCTCAGTTGGAGCGGTGAGAACGAGCTCGCCAACGATGGTGTCACTCGTGGCGAGTGGGAGGGTGTAGATATGACCCGAATCGTCAGGGATACCTCGGGCGGACAAGACGACGGGACCGCCGGCATTGTCGACGATCAGCTTGCCTGCCGATCCAGGAAAGCGCTCGAGGATGTTGTCCAGAGTCACGGCCGCCACTTCCACAGCATTGAGGCGGCCGGCCGATACGTCCTCGGAGAGCTTTACCAAAGCACTATGGATCTGCTCGAGCCTGTGTAGCTGCAGGGTCGCCGACTCCTTCTCGCTCTCGAGGAGGCGTGCCTCGTTGTGCAGCTCTTCAAGGAGCCTGCGAATGACCCCGACCAGGAGGATGAACGCCAGGTACAGAGCCACACCGGCGAGCGCGTCGACGGGAGCTCCCCCCTGTGTGGAGGAGATGAGCACCAGCAGAGCTGATGATGCGGCACCGACTGTCAAACCCGAACTGAGGCCACCCATGAGGGTTGCCAGGGTGGGGGGCCCGACTGTGAGTAGTACATACGAGCTGTTTGGACCACCGCTGAGTGCGAGCACCAATGCACCCACCACGGCTCCGCCGAGAGCGATGCTCTCGGTCCCGAACCGGCGGCGATAGCTATCTGGAGAGATCCCTGTGGTGGCGACCACGTAGGCGGATGCGAGGACGAGAGTCACCCAGTAGATAGCAGAACCGCGTGTTTCGACAGCGTGTCCCACGACACCCACCACCAGCGCAACCCACTGACCGGCTACGACGGTCTTGTGGACTCGCGACTCCCAGGGGGCGAGAGAGAGCATGACGGAAGGCTACCGTCCGGCCCCGTGAGCGCCGTGGCGTGGCAACTCGGAGGCGGCATCGGGTCGGGCAAGAGCACCGTACGCCGAATGCTCGAGGAACAAGGTATTGGGGCCATCGATGCCGACTCCATAGGTCATGAGGTGCTCGAGCCCGGCGGCCCGGCGTTCGAACCGGTGGCCACCCGCTGGCCGGAGGCTGTCGTGGGCGGGCGGATCGATCGGGCACTGCTGGGACAGATCGTTTTCGGTCAACCGGACGCACTGGCGGAGCTGGAGTCCTACACGCACCCCCATATCTTCGGCATGATCATGAACCGCCTCCAGTCGCTCTCCTGCCCGGTCGTGGTGGAAATTCCCCTTCTGAATCGTCCGGCTTTCTCCGACTGGAGACGGATCGTCGTCGACTGTGCCGACGAAATCCGTCTTGCTCGAGTGATCGAACGTGGCATGCCCGAGGACGACGCCCGGCGGCGGATGGCATCCCAGCCATCTCGTGCTCAGTGGCTCGCTTCCGCCGACGTCGTCGTCCCCAATCATTACGGCTTGGAAGAGCTTTGGGAATCGGTCCGCTCGATCCGCCCACTTCTGGACTGAGCTCAGGAGCCACAGATCCAGCTGGAAGAGCGACTTTCTGAGACTCTCCTTCATTCTGGTCGCTGGCTTTCTCGCGATTATCGCCACGCTGGCCGGCGTGGGTCTAACCCTTCGGGATCTCTCAGCCGTCGAGCGGGAGCGGAGCGGGGGAGTGCCTTGCCTCAGGATTTGTCCCCCAGGCGTAGCCTGGGGGAAGGTTCCTGCGCCGGAGCGCAGCGGAGGCGGAGGTAAGGGGTTGGTTCCGCACGGGAAGGCCTCTGACGCGCTTGACCGCGCTGGATTCCACCGCCTGTTCTTGTCA
>CAZGWX010000044.1:0-3854 GCA_964529515.1 uncultured Acidimicrobiaceae bacterium | reverse complement strand
GGGAAGGGCGCCACCGCCCTGCTGGGACGAAACGGTGCCGGCAAGACCACGCTGATCAACCTCGCGTCCGGCGTCCTCTTCCCCACGAGTGGCACCGTCACGGTGTCCGGACACCCCGCCGGTTCCAAAGAGGGCGTGGCTCTAGTCGCTCGCCAGATGGAGCTGCCGACGACGGCTGGCTTCCTGAAGGAGAAGCGCCTCCGCCACATCTTCAACCTCGACCAGGACGAGGCTGATCGCCTACACCGCCTCCTGAACGATTTCGCCGTTCCAGGGCGAGCACTGGGCAAGCTGTCGACAGGCAACCAGCTCAAATTCGCCCTCGCTCTCGCGTTCGCACGGAGCCGCCCCATCCTCCTTCTCGACGAGCCCACCGCAGGTCTCGACATCTTCGGCGTCGAGATCCTGACACGTCTGATCAGGGAACGCAGCGCGGCCGGGCTCGCCACAGTGGTGGCCACCCATCAACCGACTCTGACCCCCGATCTGTTCAGCCGGGCCGTGGTCATCGATCAAGGACGGCTTCTCCACGACGGGCAACTGGACGAGCTTCTCGCGCTGGCGCCCGACGAGAGTGAGCCGGTCACGACTCGCCTGGCCATCGCCATGGCGCGACTGATCACGGGGCCACAATCGTGACCACCATTCGAGGGCTCTTCAACGCCATCTCGCCTTCCGGCCTCATCGTGCCGATCGTCCTCTCGGCTCTGCTCATCGCGCAGTCGATGAGTGGGATGACGCGTGAGGTCGACCAGGCCCGCTGCGTGATCGATGACTGGAACGTGGCCATCGAGTTCTTCGAGGGCGGCGGCGTGAACTACGACGGCAGATGCGTGAGCGCGAGCGTAGGAATGCCGGGCGACGACCTCAGCTGGGTGCGGGAGGCTCTAGCGCAGGCGGAGTTGGACTACCAGGCGGCCGTCGACCGGCTCACAGAAGACCCCTGGAAGAGAGCCGCCAACTCCGTTGGTGGCGCGGCACTCGTCTTCTTCGCTCTCTTCACGGGCGGAATGTCAACCGGCTCCCCAATGGGGTCGGCAGTCGCCGCGTGGGGTCTGTCCAATGGCTGGACCAGGCGCTCGTGGGCCGGCTCCACCCTGACATTCACCTCGCTGGCGACCCTCGGCGCCTATCTGCTCTGGCTGCTGATTGCGGTCGGCATTATCTACATGAGGATCAGTGGGGCCGGAGTCGACGCCGGTCTGGCCACCCCAACGCTGGCGGCGTTGAACCCGATCCCAGGGCTGCTCTACTTCGGAATGCTCGGCGTCATGGTCGGTGTCCTCGTGGGACGAGGTGAGATTGCCGGGATGATCGCGGTGGTGGTCGCCATCGCCGATTTCACCCTGTCGGCACGGTTCGGGATGTCACCCTTCTTCCCCACCTCATGGCACCAGACGGCCCTGGGTGCCACTCCGTCACCGATCTCGATACCTGCGGCCGTGAGCCTGGCCGGCGCGGCCGCCGTGGTCATGGCCGCCCTCGCCTATTGGTTCATGACCAGCCGCCGGGATGTCCCCGACCGTTAGGCCGGGATGACGTCCAGGTCGACCCTCTCGTTGTAGAAGCAGACCCGACCGGCGATCTGCTGCGCCTCCGGAAGAGGCTCCTCGTAGGCCCAGACAACGTCGGAGTGCTCTTTGCCGTCGACGTTGGCCGTCCAGTAGCTGGCGAGGCCTTTCCACCCGCAACGTGTGTGCGTCTCGGTCGGGGTGAGCAGGTCGAACCGAACATCGGCCTTGGGGAGGTAGTAGCGGGGCACGAGCTGGCCCTCCTGGAGGAGGATGGCGTCGGTGGTGTCGCCGACGGCGACCCCGTCGATGGAGACGACCACGCGGCCGTCAACCTTGGTGAAGGTGTTCATGCCGGAAAAGGTACCCCGGGCCCCTCAGTACACGACCAGGGTGTCGAGAGGGGTCGACAAGGCCTGGCTGCGGGAGGCCCAGTACTCCCCAAACCGGTGGCCGAAGGCGTCGGGATGGTCGGCGTAGAGCCGTCTGCCAAGGATCTCGGAGGCGAGCCGCAGCTCTGCCCGACGCTGGGTGACGAGAGCGAAGAGGACCGACCGTTCCCGCGGGTTGGAGCAGAGATCGGGCCGGACCCGCAGCAGAGAGAGCAGGTCGGCGAAGTCGTGCTCCTCGCCCAGGAACGACCCGAGGGTGTCGAGGGTCATCACCATGCCCACCAACACCTCCGGCCAGAGTGGCATGAGGAACTCGAGCTGGTGACGCAGGCCCTTGACCCGCTTCCGCCAGGCGTGGAAGTTCTCGTCGGACGGAGCCGTGTAGGCCTTCACCATCCGGGTGCGCCCTTCCCGATATGTCGCACCGAGGCCAGGATCCAGAGCGGCGTAGGAGTCGCGGATCGTCCTCCCGTAAACGGCCGTGTCGGGGTCCGTGGGCCACGCCTGGTACCGCTGATGGGCGCGCTCCAGGTTGTGCACCACCTGTCCCACGAGGTGCGGGTCCTCCATGGTCCTCAGCGTGAGGATGTCCCGACGGCGCTCCAGCCCGCGAATGGTCTCGTCGAAGGCACCGGGCGCCAGGAACTCCCCATAGAGATCGCGGATCAGCGTGGCCACCTCGGTCACGGCAACCGCAGAACGCACCTCGGCGAGCATGCGACCCGTGTCCCTGAGGTACTCGTCCTCGTAGAGGTACACCTTCTCGCCCAGGTCGCCTCTGACCGCGGCAAGTATCGCCCGCACCCGTTTGATCGACTTGCGGGCAACGTGCACCGCGTTGTGGAAGTGCTCCTCGGTGGCGAAGAAACCTGCCGCGGCGCGCTCGAACTCGTCGAGTGCGACACGCTTGACGCCCACTCCGAGCGGCTCAGAACGGCCCAACTGAAGGCGGGGATCCACTGCAAAAGGGGCCGTGCCAGGGGCCGGAATGGTGGCCGGGAGGGTCACGCGGCCAGCGTAACCTCGGGGGTCTTGAGATCTGCGGGTCTTCTCCCTTACAGGTTCCGACCGGAGCTCCAAGTGTTGCTGGGCCACCCCGGCGGGCCATACTTCGCTCGCGCCGACCAGGGCGCCTGGTCGGTGATCAAAGGCGAGATCGCCGACGGTGAGGAGCCCGAGAAAGCGGCGGCTCGGGAGTTCACCGAGGAGACGGGATGGGCGCCGCCATCGGGCCCCTGGATCCCTCTGGGGGAAACGAGGCTCAAGTCCCGGAAGATCGTGGTCGCCTTCGCCGTTGAACACGATTACGACCCCGACGACCTCGACCCCGGGACATTCGTCCTGTGGGGAAGGGAGTTCCCGGAGCTCGATCGGGTCGAATGGTTCGATCCCGACGAGGCGCGCCTGCGTCTCAATCCGGCGCAGGCAGTCTTTGTCGATCGTCTATGCGAGCACCTGGAGTTGAATGGGAACAGGAAGGAGTGAACATGGAGTCCAAAGCACCCACGACCGAGACGGAGTGGCGCGAGCGTCTCACGCCGGAGCAGTACCACGCACTGAGGGAGGGAGGCACCGAGAGAGCCTTCACCGGGAAGTACTGGGACTCGAAGGCGAAGGGCACCTACCGATGCGCCGGCTGCAGCACCGAGCTCTTCTCGTCGGAAACCAAGTTCGAGTCAGGCTCTGGATGGCCCAGCTTCTATCAGCCGCTGAATCCAGAGATGGTCGACGAGCTCAGCGACAACTCATACGGCATGGTCCGCACCGAAATCCGCTGCTCCAATTGCGGCGGCCACCTCGGGCACGTGTTCGACGATGGGCCAAACCCGACCGGCCTGCGCTACTGCGTCAACTCAGCGTCGCTGGAGCTCGATCCGGCCACCGAGGAATAGTCACGCCCTGAACTCGTCCATGACGGCGGCCAGCTCGTCGGCCATGGGGATCTGCAGGC
>CAZGWX010000043.1:0-8026 GCA_964529515.1 uncultured Acidimicrobiaceae bacterium | reverse complement strand
CGGGATTTCGAGGGAGAGGTCGGCGCCTTCGGTGATCACCACGCCGAGGGGCAAGGCGAGGCTGACCCGGACCCGGCCTCGACCAGACGCCACGGCGAGCTCGAGCGCCAGGTCGGCGGTCTCCCCTTCGACGAACCGGGTCGCGGCAATGGCTCGAGCCTCGACCGAGGGCGGCCGCATCATGGTGAGGCCGGCGAGGCTGACGAGTGCGAACGGAGCGGCCAGGACCACGGCGTCGGCCCTCCTGGTGAGCACTGCAACGAAAAGGGCGGCTATCGCCAGGATGGCTGAGCCGAGCACGCGGCCGGTCGGCCGGCCCATCAGTCGTGCACGAGGTCGTCGGCGAGCGGCGTGGGCACCGCGGAGACGACGTCGGCGATGATGTCGTCGGCGCGGACGCCGCGGACCCAGTGCTCGGGCCGGAGGATGACCCGGTGGGCAAGGGCAGGGACCGCCACCGCCTGGATGTCGTCGGGGACCACGAAGTCGCGGTTCTTCAGCGCCGCCCGGGCGCGTGCCAGCTTGACCAGCGCCAGTGATCCTCGTGGGCTCGCACCGGTCTGGAGCTTGGGATCCGATCGAGTGGCGGTGACTACGTCGACGGCGTAGGCCAGGATCGGCTCGGAGACGTGGACTCGCTCCACGGCCTGCTGCATGGCAAGCAGAGTCTCCCGATCGACGGCGCTATCGAGGTCGACGTCGTCGGTGCCACGCTCCATCCGCCGGCGCAGGATCTCCCGTTCGACTTCGGTGTCGGGGTATCCGACGCTGACACGGACCAGGAAACGGTCGAGCTGGGCCTCGGGCAACGGATAGGTGCCCTCGAACTCGATGGGGTTCTGGGTCGCCATGACCAGGAACGGCCGGGGAAGGCGGTGGGTGATGCCGTCGATCGAGACTTGGCGCTCGGCCATCGCCTCCAGCATGGCGGCCTGGGTCTTGGGTGGCGCCCGGTTGATCTCGTCGCCGAGGACGATGTTGGAGAAGATCGGACCGGGACGGAACTCGAACTCCCGGTTCGATGGGTTCCAGATCGACGAGCCCGTCACGTCGGCCGGCATCAAGTCGGGGGTGAACTGGATCCGGGTCATGGCCGCGTCGGTGACCTGTGCCAGTGAGCGGGCGAGCAGGGTCTTGGCCAGGCCGGGCACGTCCTCGATCAGGATGTGGCCGTCTGCGAGCCACCCGGAAAGCACGAGCTCGATCACGGGTCGTTTCCCTACGATGACCCGCTCGACCTCGGTGACGATGGCCTGGGCGTGGGCGCCGACTTGGTCTGGAGTCATGGTGACATCAGCCACGAAGGGCTCCCTCGGTGAACCGGGCGATCTGGCGGTCGAACTCGTCGCCCAATGAGGACCTGAGGGCCTGTAGAGAGTCGCCACTGGGGGCCAACGGCGCCATTCGTCGCAGGAGCCGGTCCATCGCCCGCGGGTCGGAGCGCGCCGCACCAACGAGGGCCTCCCATTCCCACACGGCGTCGGGCAACTCAGGTCCGACTACCTCCCGGGTGCCCTTCCAGAGAGGGGGCACCTGCTGCCAGGCCAGCCGACCCGACTGCCGAGCGGTCTTGAGGAGCTCGTACGAGATCAAGATGCCGACGGCGGTGACCGAGGCCACGACCGACACCTCGACATCGTCTTCGATGAGAGGACCCAACAGTCCGAGCGCCAGCCCGAACGTGGCGGCGCCGACCAAGACCACGCGCATTGCCTTACGCACGAAGTCAGGCACTGACGGGCTCCATCACGACCCGGTCGAGCACGCCAAGCTCGTCTCGCACGGCGACCAGGGCGTCCACCGATTCGAGCTGTGTCTGCCGGTCGATCGTGTGCGGCGAGAACATGGCCCGTTCAAAGGCGGCGGCGAGGCGCTCCACCGCCGGACCCGAGGTGGCGACGGTGCCCAGGACTCGCCCCAAGAACTGGCTAGGCGTGTCTGACGGCCGGCGGGTCACACCCACCACGTCGACGGCGGCTTCGAGCCGGGCCCAGGCGGCGATTGTGGCCTCACGCTGGTCGGGGTGGTTGCGGAGGACTTCGATCGCCTCGTCGAGCAAGCCGATGAGGACACGACGCCGTGTGACCAGTTCTTTCGCCTTGTTCTCGGGAAGGTCGATGAGCGGACGGCGCCGGGCCTGCATCCACTTGTAGAGGACGAACGCGCCGGCACCCACGACAAGGATCCCGAGCCAGACGACGACCCCGGCGGCGCTCTCGGGCTCGGGGACGGGGATCTCTCCCTCTGCCGGGTTGAAGGGCTCGACGGGCACCTCCTGGAACGGGAACTCGAAAGCACCCGGCGGGACCATGCGCAGGAATAGCCAGACACCCAAAACGGTGAGCAGCAAGAGGACGATTCCCGCCAGCAGCGACGACTGGCGTTCGGCCGGACCGAGGCGCATGCGTACCAACATCGCCCGGATCGTCAGTGGAATGGCGATGACGCTGAGTAGCAGGAGGGCTGCCAGTGTGAAGTCACGGGCGTTGTCGCGGAGCAGTTCGGGAACACCGAACCATGCGTCGGGGCTGCCTCCACGCGACCCGGCAATCAGGTAGGCCACGGCTACGAGAAGGCTGACCCCCAGCACGGGAACCAGGGCGCGTCGCAACCCGGACGGCTCCGGCGTCGGTGTGCCCGAAGGGGACTGCGACATCGACGGGAGGCTACCCCGGTCCGCCCGGATAGACACTCGCCCCTCCCTCCGGCCAGCTCCCGGCGCTCCGTTCCGAGGGCAAGATCTCAAGGGATGATCGGTCACCTATGGTGGGACGATGCCGCAGGGTGAGACCATCAGAAGGCTCCGATGACGCTGCCCCCGCCCCCGACGCGGCTGCTGACCGATCCACCATTCGCGTCGCTCGCCGACTACGTAGGTGTCGGTGGCGGACAGGCAATCCGCAGGGTCGCCGATAGCACTCCGGACCAGATCATCGCCGAGTTGGAGCGAAGCGGGCTGCGTGGTCGTGGCGGCGCCGGGTTCCCCACCGCCCGCAAGTGGCGGTCCATCGTCAGAGGCGGAGGAGACCACCACTACGCCGTGTGCAATGCAGCCGAAGGTGAGCCTGGAACCTTCAAGGATCGTGCTCTTCTCCGCGCCAACCCTTATCAGGTGCTGGAGGGCTTGGTGGCCGCGGCGCTAACGGTGGGCGCCACCGAGGCCTTTTTCGCACTCAAGGCAACCTCCCACCTCGAGAGGGAACGGGTCGAGTTCGCTCTCGCAGAGATGACCGAGGCAGGCTGGCTCGACGGACTCGAGGTCACGATCGTCGCGGGCCCCGAGGAGTACCTGTTTGGCGAGGAGAAGGCTCTCCTCGAGGTGATCGAGGGCAACGATCCCCTCCCGCGTTGGCTGCCTCCGTACCTGCATGGGCTCTTCGCCAACGCCCCCCAGATGGGGTGGGATGCCCAGGAACTCCGGGAGGGCCGCAGCGAGGATCAAGAATCCAATCCCACGCTGGTCAACAACGCCGAGACCCTCGCGCAGGCGGCATGGATTCTGGCCAACGGAGCCGAAGCCTTCCGTGTCCTCGGTACTGCAGAGTCACCCGGAACAGTGCTGTGCACTGTCGTGGGGGATGTCGTCCGGCCGGGGGTCCACGAAGTCCCGATGGGAACGAGCCTCCGGGAGGTCATCAACATGGGTGGAGGACCGCTCCCCGGAAGAGAAGTCAAAGCTGTCTTTCCGGGTGTGGCGAGCGGAGTGCTCTCCGGTGACGCCATCGATGCCCCACTCAGCTTCGAGGGGATGGAGGCCGTCGGCTCCGGCCTGGGTGCCGGAGGGTTCATCGTCTACGACGACAGCGCCTGCATGGTCGAAGTGGGGACGATGCTCTCACGCTTTCTCTACGTCGAGTCCTGCGGACAGTGCCTCCCCTGCAAGCTCGGGACCCGTCACATCACAGCCGCCCTCGAATCCCTACGCGATGGAACGGGATCGATGCGTGATCTCGACGTCATCACCGAGCGCCTCCGGGTCGTCGCCGACGCCAATCGCTGCTTCCTCCCTGTCCAAGAGCAGAGGATGGTGACGAGCATTCTCGAGCGATTCCCTGAAGATGTCGCGGCTCACATCGAACGGCGCTGCCTCTCTGATCGGAAGCACATCCCGACGCCCAAGATCGTCGACCTCGTAAACGGGGTCGTCACCTACGACGAGCGCCAGGAGCGCAAGCAACCCGACTGGACATATCTGTAACGCACACCGGAACGGTTGGGTAACTCCGGGGAGAACGGAGTCGATGTGACCATCACAAGAGTAGGAATCAACGGGCTGGGGAGGATCGGCAGGGCCGCGTTGCGGCAGATGGCTGACCGCGACGACCTCGAAGTCGTCGGAGTCAACGATCTGGCCGATCCTGACGACCTGGCTTACATGCTCCGGTACGACTCGGTGCACGGTCGGTTCGGGCCGGTGGAACACACTGAGTCGGGATTCACGGTGCGGGGAACTCTGATTCCGTTCTTTTCCCATGACTCGCCCGATGCGATTCCCTGGAACGACGTCGGCGCCGAAGTCGTCATCGAGTCCACCGGGGCCTTCCGGTCCCGGGACAAGGCCGCCGGGCATCTCGAAGCGGGCGCCGATCGGGTGATCGTCTCCGCACCCTCGGACGACGTCGATGCCACGGTGGTGATCGGTGTCAACGAGGAAACCTACGACCCCTCCCGACATCGCGTGGTGTCACTGGCGTCGTGTACCACCAACTGCCTGGCGCCGATGGTCAAGGTCCTCAACGATGCCTTCGGGGTGGAACACGCCGTGTTCACCACGGTCCACGCCTATACCTCCAGCCAGTCATTGGTCGACGGTCCGGCCCGCAAGAGACCCCGCGGTCGTGCGGCGGCCGTCTCGATCATTCCCACCACCACGGGGGCCGCCCAAGCAGCGGAGCTGGTTCTCCCCGAACTGGCCGGCCGCCTCAGCGGCATGGCGCTGCGGGTTCCCGTAGTCGACGGGTCGGTCACCGACCTCGTGGCGCAGTTGGAACGAGATGCGACCGCCGAAGAGGTGAATGACGCCTATCGGTCTGCGGCGAGCGAGCCTGGGATGGAGGGGATCCTCGGGGTGAGCGAAGATCGGCTGGTCTCTGTCGACATCATCGGGGACACGCACTCGGCTCTGATCGACGCCCCCAACACCGCGGTCTCGTACGGGCGAACCGTCAAGGTGCTCGGTTGGTACGACAACGAGTGGGGATATGCGGCCCGCCTGGTCGACTTCGCTCGATACATCTCGACCCGCGAAACCGGCTGACAAACCCCACCCATCCGTCAACGAGCTCGACTTTCAGATCGGGTAGATGGTGGCGCCCTCGCGGCGCACTTCGCCGGCCAGCTCCATCTTGCCCAGCCGGACCAAGGCCTCTCCGGGGCTGAGTCCCCAGAGATCAGGGAGCTCGTCGATGTCCACTCCTCCTGCGGGCAGGTCCGACATCGAGTCGTGGCGTGCGACCGGTCCGAGGATGAGCTCGAGCTCGGCGAGCAGGTCGTCGGTTCCGAGGACCGGATGAGCTCCGTCCTTGATGAGGCGGTTACAGCCCTCCGAGGCCGGACGGTCGACGTCACCCGGAACCACGAACACCGGCCGGCCGATCTCAGCAGCGAGCCGTGCGGTGATCAGTGCCCCGCCCTGGGCGTGGGCTTCGACGACGACCACCGCCGCCGACATGGCGGCGATGATCCGGTTGCGTGCGGGGAACCGCCAACGGTCGGGGGGTGTGCCAGGGGCGTACTCGCTGACGACGGCTCCGCCGCCATTGGCCAGCGATTCGAAGATCGAGCGATTCTCTGCCGGGTAGCACACGTCGATTCCGGAGCCGAGGACGGCCACTCCGTGCCCGGATGCAGCCAGACAGCCCCGATGGGCAGCCGCGTCGATGCCGCGGGCGAGGCCGCTGACGACCGTCCATCCGACTCGCGCGAGCATGGCACCGAACGAGTCCGCCAGCCCCAGCCCATACCGGGTGCACTTGCGGGTCCCGACCACCGCCACTCCCGGGTCGGTGCGGAATGAGCCGTTGACCCAGATCGACGGCGGCTCTTCCAGGTCGAAGAGGCCGCCGGGGTATTCGGCATCGCCCGGCGCCACCTGTCTCACCATGCCGTCCGAAACGCCATGGCCTCGGCAACGTGAGACTCACCGACGACGGCCTCGGCTTCGAGGTTGGCGATCGTCCGGGCGAGGCGTGCCGTCCGGGTGGCCCCGCGCGCCGTGATGAGGCCCTGTTCCACTGCCGAGGTGATCATTCGCTCTGCTCCCGGGTGGAACCCGGCCGACGGCTCCGCCGCGAACCTGACCGCTTCTTCAACTCGCTTGCGAATGACCTTCGAAGTCTCCTCACCTGTCGGACCGAGCGTCATCTCCTCAACCCTTCCAACCTTGACCACCAGGTCGACGCGGTCGAGCAACGGACCCGAGACCCGCTGGCGATACCGCGCCGTCTCGGAAGGCGAGCAGACGCAGGGCTTGCGACGGTCCCCGAGATAGCCGCAGGGACACGGGTTGGTGGCGGCCACCAGGTGGAATCGAGACCGGAACCTGACCGAGACACCCTTGCGAGCAATCGTGACGAACCCGTCTTCCAGCGGTTGACGGAGTGTGTCGAGGTGATTTCTCGGGAACTCGGCGAGCTCGTCGAGAAACAGGACACCGTGATGGGCGAGGCTGACTTCGCCGGGCACCGGGACTCCCGATCCGCCGCCGACGAGTGCCGCCCTGGTGGCCGTGTGATGGGGAGCCCGGAACGGAGGGACCTGGAGCATGGGTCGGGTGAGACCGGCGGCGGCGTGCATCAGCGCCACCTCCACGGCGGCTTCCTCGGAGAGTGGCGGGATGATCCCGGGCAGTCTGCGGGCAAGCATCGTCTTGCCTCCACCCGGCGGTCCGTGGAGGAGGACGTGATGGCCTCCGGCGGCAGCGATCTCCACGGCCCGGCGGGCCACAGGCTGGCCTTGGACGTCGGCCATGTCGGGGATGTCCCCCGCCGGATGCACCTCTTCGGCCCGAGCTGGGGTGTGGTGCTCTCCGGCCTGGCTGAGGAATGCCACCGCATCGGCGAGGGTGCCAACGCCGTACACCTGAGAGCCGGGAACGACTGCCACCTGCGACGCAACCTCCTTCGCGACCAGACAAGGCACGCCTTGGCGGGCGGAGAGCACCGCCGCGCCGATGCTGCCGCCGGCGGGTCGGACGGAGCCGTCAAGGGCGAGCTCCCCCACCGCCACGGCGCGCACTCCGCGGGGCGTCGCACCGGAGGCCGCGAGGACGCCGAGCGCGATCGGAAGGTCAAAGTCGGTGCCGGCCTTGGGCACGTCAGCGGGCGCGAGGTTCACGGTCACCGTCCGGTTGGGGAAACGGAGGCCGCTGGAGCTGATCGCCGCTCGCACGCGGTCTTTGGCTTCCCGGACGGCGGTGTCGGGGAGCCCGCTGAGCCGGAAGGAGGCGTTCTGGCTGCTGACATGCACCTGCACCTCGACCGGCCGGGCATCGCCACCGACGAGAGTCACCGAGGTGGTGGAGGCGTTCATGGGTCCGAAAGTACGGACGAAGAGCTACCTCGGGAAGGGGTCTGTGGCGTCGCCCACGCCTTTCGGCGTGGGGGACCATTGCGGTGGGCGCTTCTCCAGGAAAGACGCGAACCCCTCGCGGGCGTCGTCGGTGCCCAACGCAATCGTCTGCGCCTCCGCCTCCCAGCCCAGCGCCTCGGCAAAACTAGAGTGGAAGGAAGCGTCGATCGCCTGCTTGACGAAGGACTGAGCCATCGGCGCCCCCGCCAGGAACGCCTCCGCCATCTCGTGGGCCCGCCCCATGAGACGTTCCTGCTCGACGGCTTCGAGGGCGAGACCGATCCGCACCGCCTCGTCCGCCTCGACGATCCGGCCGGTCAGCGCCAGCTCCTTGGCGCGTTGCTGTCCCACCACACGAGGCAGGAGCCACGATCCGCCGAAGTCGAGGGTGAGCCCCCGTCGGACAAAGATCTCGGAGAACCGGGCCCGCGTGGTGCAGATCACGACGTCACAGCCG
>CAZGWX010000042.1:0-5886 GCA_964529515.1 uncultured Acidimicrobiaceae bacterium | reverse complement strand
CCACCGACGTCACCAGGTCGGCGAAGGCCGCCTCCCTCACATCGGGGGCCGGTGCCGGCGGCATCGGGCGGATCAGGTTGCGGATGGCTGCCGCCACCCGACCCACTCCTTCGGACAGGTACCGGGCGACCGGTCCGGCATTGACGAAGTCGAGCCATTGGCGGAGGACTTCGGTGCGCAGGAAGGTGCCCCCCTCGATCTCCTGGTTCAATTCGTTCCGCGCCGTCCGGTAATTGGAGTCGAGCTCCTTTCGGAGCGAGGCGGCCGCCGCCTGCTCGTGCTCCACTTCGACCGCGATGCGCTCCACCGCCTCGGGTAGACCGGCAAGGGCGTTGTCGAGACTCCGCCGGGCGATTATCCGCCGCTGTTCGACATCGTGGCGAAGTCGCTCGATTGCCTCGAGGATCGGGCCCACCGACTCCCTGGTCAGACCGTCGATCGACGTGTCGACGGCACCCTCAGGAACCGAGACCACATCGAGATCGCCGAATGCGCCTTGGAGGTCGAGTTCTCCTCGTTGGAGCAGGGCCCGGTAGTCGGCCATCACCTCCGCTTCTTCTTCCGGGTCGGTGGGCATCCGGTTGATCACGGCGAGGAGCGGAACTCCTCGCTGCCGGGCGCGGGCGAGGATGTCCCAGGGGACCTGGTCGGCGTAGCGGACCACGGTGGTGACGAAGATCACCAGGTCGCTGGCCTCCAACAGCTCGACGGCCAGCTCTCGGTTGGCCCGCTCGACACTGTCGAAGTCGGGTGCGTCGACGATCATCAGCCCGGACTCGATGACTTGGTCAGTGCGAACCTCGAGTTCGTCACGTTCGATGAGGCCACCCAGTGGGCTGCCGGCGGTCAGGGCCGAGACGTCATCCGGATGGACCAGGGCGACGGGGCGCCGGGTGGTCGGGCGGATCAGACCCGACTCGGAAAGCGGGGCCCCGGCAATGGTGTTGAACAGACTCGACTTCCCCACCCCGGTGGAACCGAGGAGGACGACCACGAGGGGGGCGGAGAGATCGGCGGCCCGAGGAGCGAGGTATTCGGCGACGTGACGGCGCAGTTGTTCGGCCGCCTCGGCGCGCAGTGGGTCGGGTGCGGTCTCCACCCGTTTCCCCAATGCGGCGGCGAGGTCGGTCAGTGACTGGCTCAACCCTGACACTGTATGGGAGGCGGCTCTCCATTTTGCTCGATGACCCCGAAGGCGCATGTGAACCGGACGACTCTCAGATTCGTATAGACAGGAGACAGTTCGACGTCGCGGAAAGGAGCAACCCATGCGACGACTCACCCTCCTGGCCATCGTGGTAGCCCTAGTGGCGCTGGCCGTGGCTCCAGCAGCGGGGAAGCCCGAGCAACAGCGGAACTTCACCGCCCACCTCCAGGGATCCAACGAGATCCCAGCAGTCGACAGCCAAGGGCAGGGCCAGGTGATGTTCAAGCTGGACAAGGATGGCGACTCAATGAGCTTCAAGCTCATCGCCGCCAACATTGACGGGGTCGTCCAGGCTCATATCCACTGTGGGGCCGCCGACGTCAACGGGCCGGTCGTGGTGTTCCTCTTCGGTCCCAACCCCTCCGGCGTCGACGTCAACGGTGTCCTCTCCGAGGGGACGATCACCTCGGCCAACGTGATTACCCCCTCCGAGGTGTGCCCCGGAGGCATCGCCAACTTCCACGACCTGATCGCCAAGATGCGGTCGGGCGACGCCTACGTCAACGTCCACACCGTGACCCACCCAATGGGAGAAATCCGCGGGCAGCTCAAATAGGCGCACCCCCATCCGATAGCTCTCCGGTGTGTTTGCCGCCGCAGGAACCACTGGCTCGTCGACCAGCGAGGAATTCCCCGGGAGAGGTGGCACTTGAAGAGTTCGACCGATCAGACCGCTAACCGCGCCTAACTGGCGGCAGCCTCGGCAACGTGGGCGAGGATGTCGACCCAGCCGATTCCGCCCTGGGACTCCCCGAGGCGGACGATGACCACTCGGCGTTCCGGGTCGACATATAGGTACTGGCCGTCCTTCCCGTACCCCACCGCCGCCTCCCCGGTGAGCCACCAGCCGTAGCCGTAGTTGTCGAAGGAGGAGTCGGCCTCCCACTCGTCGTCGGGAACGGCCGGCTGCAAGGAGGCATCGATCCACTCGGGTGAGATCAACTGCTCCGATCCCCAGGCTCCCCCGTAGACGACCAGCGGGCCAAATCGGGCGAGGTCGCGGGCGGTCATGGCGAGACAGCACCAAACCCGCTCCAACCCGTCGTCGCGGTCTGTACTCCACATCCCGGTCGTCTCGGCTCCGACTGGTTCCCACAGCCGCTTCGCCATGTAATCAGTGAGGGTCTGGCCCCCCAGCGCCCTCTGCAGGCCCAGCGAAGCCACGGCATAGTCGCCCGACTTGTACCGGAAGGCGCGCTCCTCGTCTGCACTCAGAGCGAGGATGTCGGACACCAGGTCGTCCGTGTAGTTGAACTCGACGTGGACGCCGAACGGGTTGTCGTTCTCGACGTAGTCCGAACCCGACCGCATCGTCAGCAAGGCGGAAATGGGGTCTTCGAATCCCCTCTCGCCCAGCTCAGGGATCCACTTCGAGACCGGGTCGCCCGTGTTGAGCAAACCGTCGTCGACGGCGGCGCCGACCACTAGGGAGAACAGGGACTTGGACACCGAGAACAGCATCGAAGGGATTTCGGGCCCGTGATCGGGGGCGTACCACTCGTAGGCGATCTCACTGTCAACCACGACCAGGAACGAGAGAGTGTCGCGCTCGGCCAGGACCCGATCGAGTGGTGCGGCCACTCCCTCCACGGTCACTTCGGGCAGAGCTAGCGGGTCTACGGCGACAGGCCACGGCTGCGGATCGGGGCTGGCGCTGAGCTCACGCCCGGGATACTCCGTGTGATCCCAGATCGTGGTGGTGCCGTGGGTGATGACCCGCCACACCGCCACGGGGCCGATCATCACCATCCAGAAGGCCATCACCAGCACGGCCAAAGCGAGCACCCAGACGAGAATTCTCCGCACGACAGCCAAATTGGCCCGCACCCTACTGACGGTCACGAGCAGAGAATGCCCAACGCGCCCGGCGCGACCATGGATCATGTACGTAACGGGGAAACGAGAAAGGCCCCTGGCGAATTGCTCCGCCTGGGGCCTCAGTCTTTCAGTTCCAGCAGTCTCCGGGGTCCTGGATCAGGATCCGGAGGTGCGGATTAGATCGACTCGAGTTCCTCGGTGATTTCGATCCTCGGAGTACCCAGGACGCCGGCTTCGGTCATCTTGGCCTTGAGGTTCGGGTTGGCGATGTAGGCCTTGGCCAGATCGAGAGTGTCGAAACCGGCGACCACGGTCACCATGTTGGGATCCTCGACCGAGCGGTTCACTCGTGCGAACTTTGCGCCTTCAGAAGTGGGGGTGAACGTGTCGTACACGGTCTTCCACTTGCCATAGTCCGACACCGAATGCCGGATTGCAGTTGTAATCATGAGTCCTCCTCATATAGGGGCTGCTTGAGACATACTCTAACACATATGTAGAGTTCCAAGTTCACATTAGAAATCTGGCTCTGGCGAGGAGGTCGAGATAGAATCCGGTCAGCATGCAGCTCAACCTGAAACACAAGGGTGACTACGCGGTCAGGGCCATGATCTCGGTCGGACGCCACTACGACATGGGCCTTCGACAGGCCCGCCAGATCTCCACCGAGATGCACATCCCCTACAAGACCTTGACCCTGATCCTCGCCGGGCTGGTCGCCGACGGACTGCTCGTGGCCGCTCACGGGCCGCGCGGCGGATATCGACTGGCCCGCCCCCCCTCCGAGATCAGCCTCCTCGACATCGTGGAAGCTGCCGAAGGACCAGTACGGCTCGACCATTGTGTCCTGCGCGACGGTCCTGGCGACTGGAAGGACAGCTGCCCGGTTCATGACACATGGGCGCGCATCGAGACAGGGCTCGTGCGAGAGCTGGCCGCCACATCCCTCGCCCACATGACAGCCATCGACGCCGCCATCGAGGCTGGAACCCACCGACCAGAGGCGCCTCCCCACGTCCAACCCACCAAGCGACACGGCATCCGCGATTGATCCCTTATTCGACGTAGAGCCTGAGGTGGCGTTCGAACTCGGCCGCGGCCTAGAAGTGGACCACAGGACAGGTCAGGGTTCGGACCACTCCCTCGACGCCCTGGATCTCGTTGACGACAAGCCTCCCGAGGGCATCGATGTCTCCGGTCTCGACTCGTACGATGATGTCGTATGGGCCGGTCACAGTATCGACAGCGCCGACACCCGGAACGTGGAGGAGGTCGGCGGCCACCTGTGACGGCTTGCCAATCTCGGTCTGGATGAGAATGTAGGCCGCGGTCACGCTTTCTCCGTTCGGTTCGCCTGCGAGATCAACCTAGTCGGCGCGGACGGACACGACGCGCCGATGCCCCTGCCGAGACCAGTCCCCCCTTCCTCCCCCGGCTCGATCGATCACAAATGCCGGGCGAGCAGCGCGAGGGCCAGGAGCATCTGCGCCCAGCCGAGCTGTCTGAGCGGCTGCTCCCACGTGTCGAGCAACCTGTCCTCGCTCCACTTCTCGTGGTCTCCTCGAGGCTCGAAGAAGACTTCCGCTCCGGTCGTCCGGCGACGCACGAACCGCGCCGGCGTGCTCAGGGATCGTTGGGTGAAGCTGACAACGGTGGCGACCCCGGCCAGGAGCAACGCCGGCAGTGAGATCGTCTCGGTCTGGGCCCAATGGCCGACCAGCACGGGGAACGCACCCCAGGAGATTGCGAAGCCCATGTCGCTGTGAAGCCATCTCGGGACCTGAAGCGGATAGCCGACGGCGAGGAGGAGTCCTAGAGCCCCCCACACAGCCACCCAGGGCGAAAGGACGAGCGCGCCCATCACCGCCAGAGCCGCGGCTCCCAACATCCCCAACCAAGCCAAGGCCACCAGAGACCGACGACTCAGCCCTGTCCCCAACGGACGGTCGTGGAGCTCGTCGAGGGCATGTGCTCCGATCCCCAATCCGAACAGAAAAGCCAGCAGGGTTCCCGCCAGGTACTTCCAGTCGACCCGGGGGGCGATCGCCGCGCCCATCGCCACGTAAGAGAGGTGCCACAGCGTGTAGGGCGGATGGAGGAGGGCCCACAGGTCGCGGCCCGGACTTCCGGTCCGGGCGTAGTAGGCGGGCTGGTTCACGGCTTCCGAGCCCCCATCACCACCCCTCCCCCCAACGAGGGCCGCCGCACCGTGACATCGACGAGACCCGCCTCTTCCCAGCAACGGGCGAGGGAAGTGTGCTCTTGGTGGAAACGATCTATGGAAGGCCCCAGGAATCGCCCGACCTGGTACCAGCCGCTCCCCACGACCGCGCCCGCCAGTGGGAGCAGTGCCCGGGTGTACAGGAGCCAGAGGATCCCGAACACTCCCCGCGGACGTCCGAACTCCACCATGCCCACCGGAGCACCCGGTCGGATCACTCGGGCCAACTCGCGCAAGGTGGCGGTGGGGTCTTCGACGTAGCGGAGGAGATAACCGAACGTGACCCCATCGAAGGTCTCCGCCGGGAAGGGGAGACGGTCGGCAATCGCTATCACCCGGTACCTTCCGGAGTGCTGGGAGAGCATCTCGGGACTGAGGTCCAGAGCCACCACACCATGACCGTGGCGCTCGAGGCATCTGCTGATCGATCCGGTCCCGGCCGCGACATCGAGGATCATGCCACCCGGGGGAGCCTCGACCCCGGCCACCATCATCTCTCGCCACCGGCGGTCTTGTCCCAAGCTGAGGATGCGGGCCCAACGCTCGTAGTCACCGGCGACCTCACCGAAGATGCGCCCCGCGGTCGCCTCCGGGCTCTCTGAGCGGCGCATGGGTCCCATGGGGGTCATTCTGGTATCGG
>CAZGWX010000041.1:0-10906 GCA_964529515.1 uncultured Acidimicrobiaceae bacterium | reverse complement strand
CCGCCGAGCCCGAATGCGACCAGCGGCCCGAAGTTGGGATCCTGGGTCATGCCGATCAGCACTTCGTGGCCGCCGGCGACGAACTCCTGGATGAGAGCCCCTTGCGAGTCGGGCACCACCGAGGTGACGGACTCGAAGGCTTCAGCCGTCTCGTCCGGCCCCTCCACGCCGAGGATGACACCGCCGACGTCGGACTTGTGCAGCGCCGCAGGGGAGATGACCTTGACCACCAGCGGTCCGCCCAACTCCTCGGCGGCCCTCCGAGCCGCGTCGGCGGTCGGTACCACCACGCTGCGGGGAAAGCGAAGCCCGGAGGCCTCGAGGATGGCTTCCACTTCGTTCGATTCGAGCCACCCACCCGCCGGACCCAGCCGTTCCAAGGCGCGGTCGACGACTGCACGGATCTCATCGGCCGATTCGGACTCGAGGCTGGCTTCGATCCCGGGATCCTTCTTCCGCCACTGGCCGTAGCCAGCGGCGCGGGTGAGGGCGAGAGCGGCCGACTCGGGGAACGAGTAGCTCGGGATGGTCCTGTCTCCCGGCCCACCGGTGAGGAGCTCCTCGGTTCGTGCGTAGTGCATGAACACCGAGGTCAATGTGACGTCGCCCTCATAACGGTCCTGACAGCGGCGCAGCGCGGCGGCGACCTGCTCCCCTCCTTCCGGGGTGGTGGGGACGTAGATGACCATGACGGCGTCGACCTCGCCCGACGCCAGGAGCTCGGTGATGACGTGCTGGTAATGATCCGGCCCCCCGGAGGCGATCATGTCGATCGGGTTGGCGGTGGAAGCCTCTTCGGGAAGGGCCGCCCCGATGCGGTCGCGCAACTCGGTCGAGAGCTCGGCGATGACCAGCCCGTTGGCCTCGAGCGCGTCTGCGGCGAGGATGCCGGGTCCGCCGGCGTTGGTGACGATCCCGACGCGCGGGCCCTTCGGAACCGGCTGGTTGGCGAGGATGCTCGCCGTGTCGAACAGCTCCACCATGGTGTCGACTCTGATCACACCCGCCTGGCGGAACAGAGTGGCGACTGCGACATCTGAAGACGCCAGGGCCCCGGTGTGTGAAGAGGCGGCCTTGCTCCCCCCCTGGGTCCGGCCCGACTTGACCGCAATGATCGGCTTCCGGCGGGCGATGCGGCGGGCGATGCGGGAGAACTTGCGCGGGTTGCCGAACGACTCGACGTAGAGCGTGATGACGTCGGTGGCGGGATCGTCCTCCCAGGCCAGAAGGAGATCGTTGGCCGAGACGTCGGCCTTGTTCCCCACGGAGACGAACTGGCTGATGCCGATGGAGTGCTCGGTGGCGTAGTCGAGGATGGCGATGCCGAGTGCACCCGACTGGCTCGACATGGCCACGTTTCCAGCCGGCGGGTAGACGGGCGCAAATGTGCCGTTGAGGCGTACCGATTCGGCCGTGTTGAGCAGGCCCATGCAGTTGGGGCCGACCATCCGCATGCCCAGCGAGCGGACCAGCCGCAGCAACTCGGCCTCCCTGACCGCCCCCTCCGGACCGACTTCGGCGAAGCCTGCTGAGATGACTACGACACCGCGGACCCCCTTCTCCCCGCACTGCGCAACTACCTCGTGGACGAAACGCTGGGGCACCACGATGTAAGCCACGTCCACCTCGTCGGGAATATCGAGGACGGTCGGATAGGCCTTCACCGAGCGCACCACCTTGGTCCCGGGATTGACCGGAAAGATCGGACCGGTGAACCCGACTTCCATCAGATTGCGGAAGAGCCGCCCTCCGATCGAGGTCGAATCGGTCGAGGCTCCAATGACCGCGATCGACTTGGGGAAGAAGAATGGAAGAAGAGACGCGGCGACGGCCCGTCGCTCATGAACGGCCTGGGCTTCCGCCGATTCCGACGAGACCTGCACCGGGAAGTCGACCGTAAAGACCCCCTGGTCGATGGTCCGGGTCAGCTCGTATCCGGAGTTGCGGAACACCCGCATCATCTGCCGGTTCTCACCCAACACGTAGGCGCGGAACTGGTTCACGCCGTTCGACCGCGCATGGTCGGTGAGCAGTTCGAGCAGCCTCGTGCCGATCCCGCGACCCTGATGGGAGTCGGCGACTGCGAAGGCCACCTCGGCCACGTCGGCTCCCGGGATCTCCCGGTCGTACCGGCCCACTCCGACTATCTCGCCGCCGTCGACCGCCACCAACGACATGCGCTCGTCGTAGTCGATCTCGGCGAAGTGCCGCACTTCATCCTCCGTGAGGTCCTGTTTGACCGCGAAGAACCGGAAGTACCTCGACTCCGGCCCCAGACGCTGGAAGAAGGTGCGTGCCTCGGCCGCGTCGTCGGGCCGGATCGGCCTCACGTGGACTACTCCGCCGTCCCTGAGGACGACGTCCAGCTCGTATTCGGAGGGGTATGCCGCCATCCCCGCAAGCTAGTGGAAACACGCCGCACTAACCCCGGAACGCGACGACCCCATCGCTACACTCGCCCGGCGAGTTGAGCATGGACACGTCGGTGTCGAGAGGAGGGGTCCAGGGCTGACCGTGACGACGTCGTGGGGCCCGGGCCTGGTTCCTCTCCCCTCCCCCACCCACCTGGTCCGGGTCCCACGTCCTCTTCGGCATTCCGCCGCCGCTTCTTGACGTTCGAATCGGCCCTCAGGTCGATCAGGTGCCCGTGGTGGGTCTCGAACCCACACGAGCCGATGTGGCACACAAAGGTGAGGGCGGGTTTAAGCCCCCAGAGGGGCTTGTGCCCGGGGTGGGTCTCGAACCCACACGAGCCGATGTGGCTCAAGGGGGTTTAAGCCCCTCGCGTCTACCGATTCCGCCACCCGGGCTGGGGTTGTTCAGGCTAAGCCAAGCAGCTCGCTTGCGACGCCATCGAGCGTGTCGCGCACCGACACCACGGCCTCGCTGGCACCCACCCTGTCCATCACCATTTCGGCGACGATCATCCCGCCGAGGATGACCGGCGCCCGCTTGGGATTGAGCGTGCCCAGGGCCGCGGCCTCCTCGACGGTGAGCTCGGAGAGGAACTCGACCGACGCGGTGACCTCGTCCCGCGCCACGGTCATCCCGTGGCTGTCCGCCGCAGCAGGCATCCGCCGGGCGATGTTGGGGATCTCCGTCCAGGTGCCCGCGACTCCGATGAGGGTACGCAGCTCGCCGACCGGCACGGACGAAAAGAGTTCACGGACGTGGTCTCGGGCGGCATCCACCTGGGCTGCACTCGCCGGGCGATCGGGCAGGACTCGCTCGGTGAGCCGAACCGATCCGATGTCGACTGAAACGCCGCCATCGGCGGTGACGAACTCGGTGCTCCCGCCGCCGATATCGGAGACCAGCACCGGCCCCGGCCCCTCGAACCAGCCCGTGGCTCCCGCGAAGGCGTAACGCGCTTCGGTCTCTCCGCTGATCAGGACAGGCCGCACGCCGAGTGCCTCCTCGGCACGGTCGAAGAAGTCGTCACGATTGGAGGCGTCGCGAGAAGCCGACGTGGCGATGGCACGGACATTGCCGACGCCGGATCCTTCGATCAGCTTCCCGTACTCCGCCAGGGCCTCCAGCGTGCGTTCGATGGCGTCGTCGGCAAGGCGACCAGTCCGGTCGACGCCCCGTCCCAGGCCGGTCACCCGTTCCCAGCGGCCGTGCTCGGTGACACCGTCGGTGATCAGGAGTCGCATCGAGTTGGTGCCGATGTCGACTGCCGCCACTTTCACGGCAACGGCTTCCAGTCGGGGTTTGGCTCGCCGTCGACTACACATGGTACCGGGCAGTCGAATGGCTCCACCCAGCCGGCCACCAGGGCACCGACCGGGTTCTCGGCACCGGACCGCGTGTGGGCGTAGTGCGCGTGGAGGCACTTCACCCCGGCCCGTGCCCCACCGATCCCCCCGGTGGGAGCCGGTTCGGCCCCCGGGCTCAACAGGAGGTCACGCTCGGCGCGGTACTCCTCGTGTGCGCGGTCGAGAGCGGCCGCGAACTCGGGGTCGGCCTCGGCCTTGCGGTCCATGCGCCGCACGCCACCGGAAGCCTCGAGCCGCCCGATCCTCTTCGTCATCAGCGGGCATGAGAGCCAGTAGAGAGTCGGGAACGGAGTGCCGTCTTCGAGGACCGGTGGCACCTTCACGATTGCGGGCAGACCGAGGTGGCAACGGAAGGCGACGTCGACGTCGGCCCGAAGCGACCGGCCGATCTGGACCTCGACGACCCGCCGGTCAGCCGGTGTCGTCATTGCCGACGTCAGCGCCCGTGAGAAAGTCCCAGACCTTCTCCACCCATGTCCTCGGCTCGGCTACGGGCTCCGGCTCGGGCATCGGCGCGGACTGGGTGAGTTCGGGAGGGTCGAGCACGACGTAGGCCGTCTCACCGGGACGGACATAGCCGAGTTTCTCCCGGGCGAGGCGTTCGATCTCGCCTTCGGTGGCCAGGGCGCCCACGTCGGACTCGAGGGCCGCGTTCTCGGACTCGAGAGCCGCGAGGTGGGCCCTCGCCTCGGTCACGTCGGAGTTGGCCTCGATGATCTGCCGGTAAGGGACCACCTGGGTGAGGAAGGCAACTCCCAGTAGCAGGACGAGGACGGTCGCCACGGCCACCCACGGACGCCGCGGCAGGTTCATCGCGGCCTCCGGAAGGGCGCCCAGCCCGCGAAGCGTGCCTCGGATCCGAGTCGCTCCTCGATGCGGAGAAGCTGGTTGTACTTGGCTGTGCGCTCACCGCGTGCGGGTGCGCCCGTCTTCATCTGGCCAGCGTTGGTGGCGACTGCGAGGTGGGCGATGAAGGTGTCCTCGGTCTCGCCGCTGCGGTGCGAGACCATGCGCCCGTATCCGGAGCGTTCCGCCAGTTCCATCGTGTGCAGAGTCTCGGAGACCGTTCCGATCTGGTTCACCTTGATGAGGATGGCGTTGGCCACGCCCTCCGTGATACCCCGGCGGAGCGTCTCCTCGTTGGTGACGAACACGTCGTCACCCACTAGCTGGACCTTCTTGCCGACTGCGTCGGTGAGGTCGGCCCAACCGTCCCAGTCGTCTTCGGCCATCCCGTCCTCGATGGAGACCAGGGGGTAGCGGCCGGCGAGATCCTCGAGGTAGGCGACCATGTCGCCCGAGACGAGGTCACGGCCTTCGAACTGGTAGAAGCCCTCCCGGTTGAACTCGGTGGCTGCGACATCGAGGGCGACGGCGATGTCCTCGCCGGGTCGGTAGCCGGCCTGCTCGATGGCCGTCATCAGCAGCTCCAGCGCCTCCTCGTTGGTGGCGAGGTCGGGGGCAAAGCCTCCTTCGTCACCCACGTTGGTGGCGAGTCCACGGCCGGCGAGCACGCGCTTGAGAGCGTGATAGGTCTCCACTCCGGCACGCAGGCTTTCCGAGAACGACGGAAGACCGGCTGGGACCAGCATGAACTCCTGGATGTCGACCGAGTTGGCGGCGTGGGCGCCACCGTTGAGCACGTTGAGACACGGAACCGGCAGCAGACGGGCGGAGGGGCCGCCGAGGTACCGGTAGAGAGACAGATCGAGGCTGGCCGCGGCCGCCCGCGCCACCGCCATGGAGACCGCGAGGATGGCGTTGGCGCCAAGACTGGACTTGTCGGGGGTGGCGTCGAGGTCGCACATGAGGAGGTCGATCTCCTCCTGGCGCGTAGCGTCCCGTCCAACTACGGCTCCTGCGATGGCGCCATTGACGTTGGCCACCGCCTTGCCGACCCCGCGGCCCATCCAGCGTTCTCCCCCGTCCCGCATCTCGAGTGCCTCGTGGGTCCCGGTCGAGGCGCCGGACGGCACGATGGCGCGGCCGAACCCACCGGAGGTGGCGACTTCAGCCTCGACGGTCGGGTTGCCCCGGGAGTCGAGCACTTGTCGGGCGTGGACTCGCTCGATGGTGGTGCTGCTCATGATCTGACCGCTCGGTCAAGGTAACAGTCGCGCCAGCGTGTGCCGGGTACCGCTACTTGGCCCGCTCCCAGCGCTCGTTGAGCTCGTCGAGGTCGAGACCGTCGATGGGGCCCTCCGACTCCATGGTCCGGAAACGAGTCTCGAAGCGGTCGACGGCTCGCTGGAGCGCCAGCTCGGTGTCCACCTCGAGGTGCCGTGCCAGGTTGGCGACCGTGAAGAGGACGTCGCCGATTTCGGCCTCGATGTCGCCCGAACCCGCCATCGCCTCGCGCACCTCGGCGACCTCCTCGTCGAGTTTGTCGAGGACGCCCTCCGCAGATGGCCAGTCGAAGCCCACCTTGGCGGCCTTGTTCTGCACCTTCGGGGCTCGGTGCAGGGCGGACATTCCCTTGGGGACACCGTCCAGGACCGAGTCGGGGGCCTTGCCGCCTCGCTCGGCCTCTTTGATCAAGTCCCAGCGTCTCTTCACATCAGTTGCCGACTCCGCCTCGGCGTCGCCGAAGACGTGGGGGTGACGGCGCACCAGCTTCTGACGGAGCGTCTCGGCGGCGCCGTCGATGTCGAACGCGCCCCGTTCACGGGCGATGGCTTCGTGGAACAGGACCTGCAAGAGCAAGTCGCCCAATTCATCCTCGACTCCGGCGTAGGCGACCCAGTCCTCTTCGTCTTCCGGAAGGGCGGAGATCGCCTCGATCAGCTCGTAGGCCTCCTCGACCAGGTTCTTGACCAGACTGTGATGGGTCTGCTCGCGGTCCCAGGGGCACTCGACCCGGAGCCTTCTCATGGTGCGCACCGCGCCGATCAGCCCTCCCGGAGGGGCGTCGACCCAAAGGGTGGTGCGAAGCCCGGCGAGTCCGGCGTCCAGGCCATCCAACGGACCCGTGACCAGCTTCTCGGTCTTCATCCCCGCATCGACGACCATCGTTACTTCGGTGTCTTCGGGGACGACCCGGGCGACGGATGCGGCCACGTCGGCCAGGAGCTCGGGGCGGTCGAGATGGCCGATCACCGTCGGCTTGTCCAACACCAAAGGGTCGGGGAGGAGATGGCCGTTGAGGACCTGCAACCCACGGTCGAAGGGGTCGTACCCGACCGCAAACAAGACGGCGTCGACGAACGACTCGCCCGGCAAGAGGACGCTGTCGGGGGCAGCCTCCAGCAGGCGCCGCACTGCGAACTCGCCTACCAAGGGGCTGCCCGGCACGGCGTACACCACCGGTCCTTCAGCGCCCGCGGCCAGCACCCGGTCGACGATGGCTTCGTAGACCTCCTCGAAGTCAGAACCGCGGTCGTAGAGGTCGTCACAGGAAGCGACCATGCGAAGCTCGGCGAGCTGGGCCGCGGCCGGGTGCTGGAGGGTGCGGGTCACCACCGACACCGTCGGGTCAGCGAGCATCTTCCGGGTCGATTCGGGCAGGCGATCGAGGTCCCCGGGCCCGAGGCCGACCACCGTGATCATGTCAGGCTGCGGGCGGAGTGACCCGAAGGCCCGTCGCGTCCCAGGTGCCGAAGCGCTCGGTAACCGAAATGGATGCGGCAGTCATTCTCTCGGCCACCCAGGCGTCGATGGCCCTGGAGACACTGTCGGAGACGATGGCCTCAGTGACTTCCTCCGCGTCGGGGAGGGTCCGGGAACGCACAAAAATGATGTGATAACCGAACTCGCTGAGCACCGGCTCGTCGACGACCTCGCCGATCGGGGCCTCCATGACGGCGTCCTGGAACGCCTGCACCCAGCCTGACGGCGAAGCGCACCCGAGCTCGCCGCCATTGGTCGCGCTGGCCGTGTCTGTCGAGTGCTCCCGAGCGAGCTCGGCGAACACGCCGCCATCCTCGAGCTGACCCATGATGTCTTCGGCTTCGGTGAGGGCCTCAGCCTTGGCGTCCTCCAGTTCGTCGCCCTCCAGCCCGCTCAGCTCGCCCACGAGGATGTGCGAAACGCACGCCTCGGTCATCCGGCGGGTCTGCGCATCGCGCTGTTCGTCGATCTCGTCGTCGGTCGGAACGCCGTTCCCGTCCTCTTCGAACATCTCGTGCACCTTGCGATAGAGGACCTCCTGATGGCCGACCATCCTGAGGAACTGCTCGGTCACCCCGCGACTGGAGGTGAACTCCTCACGCGTCTGGCCCTCGGCGGCGAACTCTTCGAAGATGCGATCGGCTTCGGCCGTGATCTCATCCTCCGTGATGACGATGTCCAGTTCGTTGGCCACCGCGTCCTCGACGACCGACCACTCGATGAGCAGCCCGAGGAAGTTGGCGAAATCCGGCTTGCTCACCGTCCCCTCTTCGATGTGGACCAGGTTGTTGACCTCGGCCACCGTAATGGTGCGGTCATCGACCGTGGCGGCGGTGGCGCCGTCACCGGAACCGCAGGCGGCGAGGGCGAGCGCGCTCGCGAGTACAAGGGCGGTGAGTCGCTTCACGAAAAGAAATCCTTTGGAGAATCGGGGACGGAAGGATGCTAAATCGAGACCCCGGCTATCCGAAGGCTCTCACGCTTCCTCGGGCCACATCTCCCGGAGGAATCTGGTCACTCCTCCCACGATCGGCGTGGGTGCGGGAATGAACAGCTGCCCCTCGGCCGGGCGCAGCACCGAACGGGGCGCCAGCCGCTGCAGCCTGACCTCCTGTGACGGCTTGAGGTCGACCGGCGACATTCGCACCTCGTGACGGAGCTTGACCAGGTCGTTGAGGCCAACGCGGATGGCCTCGGCTCGGAGGCGGGCCAGCGCGATCAGACCCTGAGCCTCCTCGGGAAGCGGTCCGAAGCGGTCCTCCCACTCGGCCAGGACATCGTCGACCTGAGAGAGGGTGTCGGCAGCGGCCAGGCGCCGGTATGCCTCCAGCCGCAGGTCCTGGTCGACCACGTACGACTCGGGCAATACGGCGTCGACGGGGAGATCGATCCGGATGTCCGGCGGGCCCGAAGGCTCGAACTCGACTCCCTGCATCTCGGCCACCGCCTCCGCCACCAGTTCGGCGTAGAGGTCGAAGCCGACAGCGGCGATGTGGCCGCTCTGAACCTCCCCCAGGATCGAGCCGGCTCCCCGAATCTCCAGGTCCTTCAGTGCGAGCTGGAAACCGGAGCCCAAGTCGGTGGCCTCACCGATCGCTTCGAGGCGGCGGTGGGCCTCCTCGGTGAGCGACTGGTCGGCCGGATGGAAGAGGTAGGCGTAGGCACGTTGGTTGGACCGCCCTACCCGACCCCGGAGTTGGTAGATCTGTGCCAGGCCGAGCAGGTCGGCACGCTCGACGATCAGGGTGTTCACCTTGGGCAGGTCGAGCCCCGACTCGATGATCGTCGTGGCGACGAGGACGTCGTACTCGCCGTTCCAGAAGTCGATCATGACCTGCTCGAGCTGGCCCTCCGACATCTGGCCGTGGGCGACTACATACCGAGCGTCGGGTACCAGCTCCTGAAGTCGGGCCACCGTGCGGTCCATCGACCGGACGCGGTTGTGGACGTAAAAGATCTGCCCCTCGCGGAGCAGCTCGCGCCTGATGGCCGCGGATACGGCCTGCTCGTCGTACGGCCCGACATAGGTCAGGATCGGATGACGGTCCTCGGGTGGCGTTCGGACGTGGGACACGTCCCGGATCCCGGTCAGTGCCATTTCCAGGGTGCGCGGGATCGGGGTGGCGGTCAGAGTGAGGACGTCCACTCCCACCTTGAGTCGCTTCAGAGCGTCCTTGGCCGACACTCCGAATCGCTGCTCTTCGTCTATGACCAGCAAGCCGAGGTCCTTGAAGCTGATGTCATCGGAGAGAAGGCGATGTGTCCCGATCACCACGTCGACCTCGCCCGACGCCATCCCTTCCACCACCCTGGCCTGCTGACGGGGTGTCAGAAACCGCGACAACACCTCGACACGCACCGGGTAGGAGGCAAACCGCTCCGAGAAGGTCTGGTGATGCTGCTGCGCCAACAGTGTCGTGGGGCAGAGAATGGCCACCTGCTTGCCGTCCTGCACAGCCTTGAAGGCCGCCCGAATGGCGACCTCCGTCTTCCCGAACCCGACATCGCCGAACACCAGGCGGTCCATGGCCCGGTCCGACTCCATGTCCTCTTTGGTCTCGTTTATCGCCCGAAGCTGGTCAACGGTCTCTTCGTAAGGGAAGGCGGCCTCGACCTCGCTTTGCCACGGGGTGTCGGGCGGGAAAGCGTGGCCGGTGGCGAGTGCCCGCTGACGGTGGAGCTCCACCACCTCTGCCGCCACCGCCGCGACGGCCCGACGGACCCTCCCTTTCTGCTCCGACCAGTCCTTTCCACCCATCCGGGAGATCCGCGGAGCTTCGCCGCCCGTGTACCGCTTGACCGCGGCCACCTGGTCGACGGGGACGTAGAGCCGGTCGCCCGCTGCGTACGAGATGTCCAGGTACTCGCGCTCGACCCCGACCATTGTCCTGGTCACGAGCCCCTCGAACCGCCCTATCCCATGCTGGTGATGGACGACGTAGGCGCCTTCGGCCAGGTCGCGGAGTTGCTGCGCCGTTGCTGCGGACCCGCGTTGGGGCCGCCGATGGGCTCGCCTTCGACCGGCGATCTCCGACTCGCCGAGCACGGCCACCCCGAGGCCAGGCGAGATGAACCCGTGGTGTATGCCGATCGGAATCACCGCCGAGCGCGGGTTTACGAGATGGTCGAGGCGATCGATGACAAACCCTTCCTCCGCCAGCACCCTGGCCACCCGGTCGGCGGCCGGCTCGCCGTCCATGGCGATGACCGTGACCAGTCCCGCCCCCGCCAGCTTGCTCAAGGCCCGCGCCACCGACTCCGGATCGCCCGGCGTGGCCTCGAGCGCTCGCACAGAGAAGACGACATCGTCCGGGCCTGAGGGCACCGACGGCATCCGCATGTGGCGCCGGCCGTCCACCGCGACCTCCAGATCGCCGAAGAGGGCCGGGTGATCACCCGCCGACGGTGCGGTCTCCCCCCACGTCGGAGCGAGGGCGGCCGCCAGCTCCGCCTCCTCCTTCATCAGGTCACGAGAACGGTCCAGAGCACGCGCCGGCTCGGTGATGATCAGGCGGGCGTTC
>CAZGWX010000040.1:0-7702 GCA_964529515.1 uncultured Acidimicrobiaceae bacterium | reverse complement strand
GCCTGCGGCGCATCCGGACCGCCCGCGGTCTCACCCAGGCCGAGATGGGCAGCCTGGCCGGTGTGTCGGCGAGCGCGATCTCCCAGGTGGAGTCGGGCTCGCGGGGCCTCAGCCTGGACACCCTCCTCACGCTGGGTCAGGCGCTCAGCGTCTCCATTGACGACCTGCTCGGTTACCACCCGATCCCGGGCTACGTCCTCGCCCGCCGTGACCGCATCCCCGCCCGACGGGGCGTGGTCCCCCTCCTCGACGACCCGAACGCGGGGCTCAGGGCCTATCTGGTCGTCCTGGGACCCGGTGAGAGCGGTGACCCCGGCACCATCCACAAGGGTGCGGAGCTGATCATGGTCGGCAACGGAGTGGTCCAGATAATGCTCAACGAGGAGTCTCCCGTCCTGCGTGGCGGGGATGCGGTTCTGGTCACCCAGGACGCCATCCGCGGGTGGCGAAACCTCCTCCCGGAGACGGCACGCCTGTTCTGGATCGTGCGGGATTAGTCCCCCACTTGTGAGGGAAGGTACCGCCGGCCGGGGAACGAGGCCGGGTGTAGGGGGTCGGTTCCAAAAGCGCAGACCTCAGCCGCGTCAAGCGCCTAGCCGTAGCTGATACAGCTCGTAGTCCTCGGACCCGAAGCAGACGAACAACACCCGGTCCATGGCCTCCTTGCGATCCGCCATCCAATCTTTGACCGCGGCCACCGCGGTCTCGCAGGCGCGGTCCTTGGGGAAGCCGTAGACGCCCGTGGATATGGCGGGAAACGAGATTGTCCGGCAACCCTCGGCGGCAGCGAGGTCGAGACTGTTCCGGTAACAGCTGGCAAGGAGCTCGACGGCATCGTCCTCGCCCACTTGCCCCCAGATCGGGCCCACAGTGTGGATGACGAATCGGGCCGGGAGCAGCCCCGCCCCGGTGACCACCGCCTGTCCGGTGGACAGCGGGCCCCTCTCTTGATAGATCCGCTGGCACTCCTCGAGGATCGACGGCCCTCCAACACGGTGGATGGCACCGTCGACACCGCCGCCGCCGGCCAGCCTCGAGTTGGCCGCATTGACGATGGCATCGATCCCGATGGCCGTGATGTCCCCGTGCACGGTCGCGAGCTCTGTCATGGCGCGGTCGGAGCTATGGCGACAGGAGAGCGCGCTGGCGCTCCAGGGGACGGAGCTCGGGCGACAGGTATCTGGCGACGACCGGGAAGAGGTCGTACTCCTCGACCGCGATGTGGTGGTACAGCTCGTCGAGGATCTGGCTGAGCTCGTTGGCTCCCATCGAAACCGGCTCCGAGAGGGCCCCGTCGAACTTGTGGTGGTCGTCCTCGAGGTCGTCGATGTACTCATCGCGCAGCCCCATCTCGTCGGCGACCTTGAAGACGCCCGCCTCCTCACCCCTCACATGGGGAAGGACGAGCTCCCGGAGCCTCGCTACTGCGCCCGCCACGGTCTCGGTCCCGGTATCGACCTCGGCCAGCACCTGATCGGCCAGCTCGACGATGGCGTCGTGCTCCCCGCCTAGCTTGCCGATCTCGGGATTGTCACGACACCCGCAATGTTCACACACGCTCACACCTCATATTCGAAGCTTCCTTCCGAACCCGAGAGTCTGGGCAGTCTGGCTGCTCATGCGCTCTGGCGTCCACGGCGGTTCCCAGACCACTTCGACCCGGACGGAGTACTGCGGCAGGGCCTGGGCCACGGCCCGCCGAGCCTGGGCCGGAAGCGAGTCCGACACCGGGCAGCCCGGGGTGGTCAGCGTCATGTCGATCTCGATCCCGTCATCAGGGTCGACCCTGACGCCGTAAACCAGCCCAAGACTGACGACATCCACGGCCAGTTCCGGGTCCCAAACCCCTCCAAGCGCCTCATAGACGCGGTCGACCACTTCTTCACTCATTGCTACTCCTCGTCAATTCTGGCTCCTGCGGCTCCGGTTCGGCGATCGGGGCGATCCGGGGGCCGATGGAGAGGTTGGCGCCCACCGTCAACCCGGCAATTCCGACCAGGAACCCTCCCACGGCGGCAACGGCGGCCGATCCGGCGAGGATCCCGGCCAGCAGCAGAGAGAACCCGGCCGTCAGCATGCCGAAGGTGGCCCATGCCGGAGCCTTCCTGTAGAGATCCCCGAAGAGAAGGGGGCGGCCCGACCGGTGGTACTGCACGCCTCGAGCGCGCATGCGGGTGTACACGATGAACGGCACGATCTTGTGGCTGTGACCGGCGACAGCGAGGGAGAGCCATGCGATCAGCCCCGTCACCTCGGCCGCCACCATGATCATCCGGGTCGAGGTGTCGACATCGGCGAACGCCGCGGCGATCCCGAAGCCGACGCCGATCACGAGGAACAACGCGGAGACGGCCAGGAAGGCGTGAAGCAGCTCGAGTGGGCGGCGCCGATGGCGGACACTCGACACCAGGGAGACGAGGTGGGCGCCAAGCCCGACCACCACAAGCACGCCACCGATCGAGGCCAGCCACGGTGTGGCCAGGAGGAGACCCAGCGCCAGCGGCAGGGCGCCGGCGCCGAGGGCCGAGACGGCGATGAGCCCCGAGCGCGCCTTGGGACGGTGCGACAACAGAAACATCGGCCACAGCTTCTCGGCCACCGAGACGTAGGTGAGGCCCAGCCAGCCCAGCAGCCCGAGATGTGCATGGGCGAGGACCCGATTGGGGAGAAGGGGGAACCAGCCGGTGCGGCGGTTGAGCACGTACACCACGCCGAATCCGACAGTGAGGACGAGGTATGCGACCGACATGCGAAGACCGATCACGGGCACACCCCCCGACCGGGACGACAGGGGCCCCGACAGGTTCCAGGCCACGGTCAGCGCCGAGGCCGCGCCCGAGAGGCCTCCGGCCAGGATCATCCACTCCGGACCGTGGGCGAAGCCGTTGGGGAGCAGCCAGGCCGCGATCAGCATCGTCACCATGGCGAATCGGCCCGCCGCCACCGACCGCAGCGGGCGGCTCGCTACGACCGGCCCGAACTGATGGAGAGCGCCGAGGACCGCCAATGTGAGGAACGCCAGCACTGCCATGTGCACTGCGGCGACGGCCGCGGGATGGTTGGGGACCGTGACCAGCTTGTCGGCGGCGAACCAGGCTACAAAACCGAACCCGAATAGCCCGGCGGCAGCTGCCCCCAGAAACGAGAGCGGGACCGAGGGAGGTGGGGTGACCGCGGCTGGGCCCATGACGCCCGGCGGGGTCATGGATGGCGCTCCGAATCCGTGGCCGCCTGCTTGCCTTCCATTATTTCTAGTCTATGCTGGAAAAATATTCAGTCAAATGGCAACCAGCCTGAAGGAGACACGATTATGACCATCGATCTCGACGTGCGCGAGATGGTCCACGGCGAGCGGCACGGGACGATATTTCAGCGGCTGGCCGATCTCGAGGCGGGCGAGACCCTGCGGTTGACCAACGACCACGATCCGGTCCCCCTGCGGTACCAGATCGACGCCCAGTGGCCCGACCACTACCGGTGGGAGTATGTCGAGGCGGGGCCCGAGCGCTGGATCGTCGACATCACCAGCCGCGCCCGCGTCTTCGATGCACGGCCCATCCTGGCCTCCGGCGGCGAGCCATTCGGCGACATCATGGCCGCGGTGGCCGAGCTCGGTGAGGACGAGATCTTCGTGCTCTACGCGCCGTTCGATCCCATCCCGCTCCAGGGCGTCCTGTCCGAGCAGGGCTTCCGGTACATCGTCGACCAGCTCGACGAGTCAAACTGGAGAGTCATCTTCCTCCGACAATGAGCAACTCACTCCAGCAGCAGGCCCGGGCACTGGGCGACCCGACACGCCACCGCATCTTCAGGCGGCTGGTCGAAGACGGGGCTGCCGGAGTGGCCGAGCTCACCGAGCACACGGGGCTGCACCACAACGCCGTGCGCCAGCACCTGGCCAAGCTGGTCGCCGCTGGCCTGGTGACGAAGCGCCTGCAACCCCCGGCGGGACGGGGTCGACCAAGACAGCTGTTCGAGGTCGACCCTACCGCCAGCGAGAGGTGGGGGGCAGGCGGGCCGTACGAACGACTCAGCCTGATGCTCCTCGACATGATCCGCACCGGTGACACGGCGGTGGACGTGGGCAGGCGCGAAGGCCGCAAGACTGCCACCATGGCCGTCGGGTCCGAGCCGGTGGCGCGCCTCCGGGCTTCCATGGCTGCGGGGGGATTCGACCCTGTGACCACCATCGAGGGCGACAGCGCGGTTTTCACCCTGCAGACCTGTCCCTTCGTGTCGGCCGCTGCAGCCGACCCCGAGACCATCTGCAGCCTCCACCTCGGCATTGCCCAGGGCCTCGCCGCTGACGAGCAGGGAGTGCGGGTGGAGGGCCTCGAACCCCGTGATCCCCGTCGCGCCGGATGCATCCTGCGGTTCGCTCTCCAGGCTTCATAGCCGCCAACTGCGTCCGAAAACTCCTGGCACCTGCTACACCAACGCCGTGATCCAGGACATGGCGACCGGAACCGTGAGCGGCTCCGCCCGCAGACACACCGTCACCTACGAGTTCGTCGACCTCGCCGGCTCGACGCAGCTGGCTCGGAGTCTGGGTGACGGCTTCCCCGCCTTGCTCCGACGGTTCCACGAATTGGTGCGCCAGGCGGTGGAGAGTCACGGTGGACGCGTCGAGCGCACCGAAGGCGACCTGCTCCGCTGCGACTTCAACGGCCCGTCCGATGCGCTGACCGCCGCCCACGAAATCGGTGTCGCCATGACTCATGAGCCGTGGCCGGATGGTGTCCGCCCGCAGTGCCGCATCGGCATCCACACAGGATCAGGCGACACCGACACCGACTTGGCGCGGGCGCGCTCGTTGGGTGCGGCCGCGCAGGCCGGGCAGGTCCTCCTCTCCGACGCCACCGCAAGGCTCGTCGGGGACGACGCTCGCAAGGCCGGATGGCCGCTCGTCGCCCTCGGCACATTCTCCATGGGGGATCAGGGCGAGACCGAGCGCATCACCCGCGTCGACTTCCCCGACGTTCCCACGGTGCTGGTCCGGCCGCGGGCGCGCTCCCAGTCGGGGTCGCGCATCCCGAGCCCCGCCACCGGCATCGTCGGACGAGAGCGAGATCTCGCCGGCGCTGCAGAACTGCTGCGCCGCGAGGGAGTGCGCCTGGTGAACATCACCGGGCCGGGAGGCACGGGCAAGACCCGTCTTTCCATCGCACTGGCCCACATGCTCGAGCCCGAATTCGCCGACGGGGCGGTGTTCGTCGAGCTGGCCGCGATCAAGGATGCCGATCAGCTCCTGGCCGCCGTCGCCCGGTCGCTCGGCATCTTCGAAGGACCCCACCGAACGGTCACCGAGGCCCTTGCCACGGTTGCCAGCGATGCCCGAATGCTCCTGGTCCTCGACAACACAGAACAGATCTCCGACGCCGCGCGTGCAGTGGGCGCGGTGCTCGAGGCCATGCCCTCGTCAAAGGTGGTCGTCACCAGCCGCTCCCCTCTGCGCTCGTCGTGGGAACATGAGTACCCGCTGTCACCGCTGGCGGTGCCCTCCGAGGCGGCCGGCCACGACGAGATCGGCACGGCACCGGCGGTGGCACTGCTGGTGGAGCGAGCCCGCGGCGTGCGCCCGAGCTTCGAGGTGACGCCCGAGAACGAAGGAGCTCTCGCCGAGATCACAAGACGGCTCGACGGCCTCCCCCTGGCTATCGAGCTCGCAGCCACGCGCCTCCGAATCCTGTCGCCCGATCTGCTGTTGACCCGTCTCGACGACACGCTGTCCACGCTGGACCGGGGTCCCGCGGATGCCCCGGAAAGACACCAAACGATCCGCGCCGCCATCGAGTGGAGCCACGAGAGCCTGACCGACGACGAAAAGGAGCTCTTCAGACGGCTCGGCGTATTCGCCGGGGGCTTTCCGCTCGAAGCCGTCGAGGCCATCTGCGAGGAAGGGGCGGAGAGGACACTGGAGGAGCTGGCGGCGAAGTCGATGGTCGTCTTCGCCCTCGACGTCGAGGGAGGGCCCAGGTACCGCCTGCTCGAGACCCTGCGGGAGTTCGCCATAGAGGAGCTCCGCAGCGCCGGTGAGGAGGCCGAGATCCGCAGCCGACATCTCGACTGGTGCCTGAGCCTGGCGGGCCAGATCAAGGACCACCTCGCCACCCCATTCTTCCCGGAGCTGCTCAACCTGCTCGAACGGGAGAGGCACAACCTCAACGCCGCGATGTCGTGGGCACTCGCGTCCGGCACCAACATCGAGGGAGCCATGGAGCTCTGCGGCCAGGTCCCCCTGTTCTGGGACACCCGCGGATTCGTCACCGAGGGACTCGACTGGGGCATGCGCCTCCTGGCAGCCGCCGATCCGGGGCCGAGCCACGGCAAGGCGATGACTCTGGCCACCATCGGGTGGCTGAGCATGCTCGCCGGCGACCCCGAGCTATCGACGAAGACCTGCGCCGAGTCCGTCGCCATGTGGCGCGAACTCGGCGACCAAAGCCAGCTGTGCCGCACCCTCGCCATGCAGGGGATGACCAGTTACAACCGCGGATTTCTCGACGAAGGCGAGGCGCAGTTCGAGGAGGCCATCGCCTTGTCGGAGATCGACCCGGGGCTGGAGTGGATCGCCGACGCCTGGTGTCCCTACGGGCTCGCTCACATCGCCCTCGCCCGCGGCGACATGGAAACGACCCTGCGCCATCTCAACCAGGTCTACGAGTACTCGAAGGCCAAGGGTCTGACCTGGGGCATGGGCCACGCCCAGCTCAGTCTGGGGCTGCTCGCCTTCTGGAGCGGCGACCATATGCAGGCGATCGAGCGGCTGTCCGAGAGTCTGCTGGTCCGTCAAGAGCTGCGCGACGCCCGTGGCATCTGCGACTGTCTCGGAATGATGGCGCTGATCGCGTCGACCGGCGGCGAGCATCGTCTGGCAGCCGTTCTTCTCGGCGCGGCCCAGCGGCTCCGGGACGCCTCGGGGCACATGCCCGTGCCATGGCAGCAGCCCCTCCTCGACGACGCGGCGAACTCTGCCCGGACCGCGATGGGCACCGACTACCCCGACGCTTTCGCCGAGGGACGTGCCATGCCTCCCGAAGAAGCGATCAGATTCGCGGTGGACCGGATGGCAGCGTTCTCGGTCGAGCCGGCCACTTCATAGTTTCTTCTAAAACCGACAGGACTTGACAAAAGAGATTCGGATCCTATAAAGTCGACTTCAGTCATCTTTAGAAAGGATCACGATGACCACGACCACTGCCCCGACCCGAGTGGAGACCCGGTCGGACACCGCCTACCAAATCCTGCACCTGGGATTCACCGTCGCCCCGATCCTGTTCGGGTTGGACAAGTTCTTCAACCTGATGACCGACTGGACACTGTTTCTCCCCTCGTTCGTCGCCGACAACGTCAGCGGCTCAGTGGTGATGGGGATCGTCGGAGTCGTCGAGATCGCCGCCGGCATCGGCGTCTGGTTCAAGCCCAAGCTGTTCGCCCCCGTGGTGGCGGCGTGGCTCGGGGTCATCATCGTCACCCTCATCGTGGCCGGAGGGTTCTTGGACATCGCCCTCCGTGACTTCGGACTCCTCCTGGCCGCACTGGCCCTCACCCAGCTGGCCCGCGCCCGCGGCTGAAGGCCCACTAACGGACGGCACGCTCCGCCCCGGGATCCGCCTCCCGGCGGCGGACGGCCGTCCTCCGTTTCTCCTCCCTTGCCTGACCCTCCCGAAACGACACGGTCGGTAACCGGGGATTGCAAATG
>CAZGWX010000039.1:0-9627 GCA_964529515.1 uncultured Acidimicrobiaceae bacterium | reverse complement strand
GTTCCTCAGTCCGGTACGGCCCTACGCGCCAGGCAACAACCGCGGGTTCTGCGTGTACTTCCCGGTCAGCGTCGCCGAGTCCAAGACATGCCCGTCCATCGCCTCGAGCACCTCGTCGGCCGTACACGAAGGGCCCACCTCGAGCTTGTCGGTGTCGAGCGCATACAGCGTGAGCTCGTAGTGATGGACGATGGAGTCGTTCCATGGCGGCGCAGGGCCGTCGTAGCCGTGATAGGTGCCGGCCATGTTGGGGTCCTCGGCGAACCAGCCGGTGTAGTCGTTCCGTCCCTGGCGACAGCCGTGCGGGCCCCCGCCGCCTTCTTTGCCACGGGGCGTCACACCTGAGGCGAACTCGCCCTCGGCGATCTCACGAAGGTCGGGAGGAAGGTCGACCACTACCCAGTGGTCGAAGAAGACACGTGGGAGATCCGCAGGGACTTCCCGTCCCTCCTGGTTGACGTCCTCACCCGAGCTGGGCACGTCCCGGTCGCGCATCAGCAGAGCGAACGACCGGGTGCCTTCCGGGACCTCGTCCCAGGCCAATTGCGGGTTGAGGTTGTCCGACAGACGGACGTGGTCTTCGTCGGCCGCGGTGGCGAATGCGTTGCGGGGATCGATCCAACCCCCGTCTTCGAAGGAGTCGCTCCAGAGCCTCATAGGCCCAAACCTAGCTCAGGCCGGCACGCCCTCCCCCTCGGCGGCTTGCTCCGCCTCCTCGATCCGCCGCGTGTTGAACCGTGGGACGGCGTACAGCAGCATCAGGAGTTGGATTCCCGCGGTGACCAGGAACGGGATCCGCAGCGACCAGTCCCGGCCCACCAAGGGTCCGGTGACAGAGACGAGTGCGCCGCCCAGCAGGGCACCGATCGACATCATCCCCCAGCCGAAGAACCGGTAGACCGAGTTCACCCGCCCGAGGAGGGCATCCGGGATGATCCGCTGGCGGAGCGAAACGGTGATCACGTTCCACACCATCACGAAGAAGGTGGCAAGCGCCATCAACGCCCACGCCAGGATGGCCGAAGGGAACAGGCCGATCAGCGCTTGCGTCGATCCGAAGACGATCATCGACGCGAACAGGGCCGTCCCCCGACTCAGTCGATTGGCGACTCTTGAAGCTGCCAGGGCGCCCAACACGCCCCCGACCGCACCCGAAGTCATGAGGAATCCGAAGCCTGTGGCGCCGAGGTCGAGAACGTCCTGGGCGAAGAGGACGAAGGTCGTGTTGGCCAGCATGGCAGTGGCATTGAAGACCCCGAGTGCGATCGCGAGGGGCTTGAGGACGCTGTGGGACCACAGGAACTTGAAACCCTCGGCCAGATCGGCCTTGAAGGTCGGGCGTTGCTCCGCCTCCTTGACCGGAGTCCGGAACGAGCCCGCCAGAGTCGCCAGGATGACCGCCGATATCGCGAACGTCGCCGAGTGGACCACGAAAGGCAGAACCAGCGCAATACCAATCAGGACGCCGCCCAATGGTGGACCGACCGACTGGTTCATGACCACTTCGGCAGCCCAGAGACGTCCGTTGGCGCTCTCCAGTTGATTCTTCTCGACGAGGGCGGGCATCAAGGTCTGAGCGGTGTTGTCACGGAGGACTTCGGCCACTCCGAACAAGAAAGTCGCCGCGATCAGCACAAGGAGGAGGAAACTCTCGTTGGGCACTGGAGTCCCGGGATCGTCCAGAACCCCGGTGTTAGCCGCGACCACCGCCACCACACCCGCCGTGAGGACCGCCCGGAAGGCGTCCATTCCAACGACCACGCGCTTGCGATCGACCCGGTCGGTGATTACGCCGGCCGGCAGGCTGAAGAGGAGCCAAGGGAGGCGCCCCGCCAGGACCACCAGTCCCAGTTTGAAACCGTCCCGAGTGATCAGCGAGGCAAGCCACGGGTAGGCGATCAGGGAGACACCGTCGCCGAAGTTGGACACGACCGAGGCCGTCCAGAGCTTCCAGTAGTTGGCGCCGAACTTCTGGCTCACGGGAGATACGGCCTCTGGGTCGGGAAGAGGGCGAGCATCAACCCGTAGACACGCTCCCCTTCACGCGGTTCGCCGATGAACTCTTGGGCGAGGGCAAGCAGGCGTGCCTGCCATTCGGCCGCCCTCTCCTCCGAGATGCGGACGTAGCGAACGGTCGACATCCCCGGCAGGTGGGCCTCCCGGTCGTTGGCGGCCATCTCCTCGAGGGCCTTGTGGATGGCGACACCCACATGCTCGACATCGACTGCCCCGGTGAGGTCGAAGGTCCGGGCCGTCCGGCCGTAGTACTTGGCCTCGAGTGCCCGGACCCGCTCGGTCCTCACGACCCTGACCAACCCGTGGTCCTCGAGGACCTTCATGTGGTAGCCGATAGTGCCCTTGGGCTTGCCCATGGCATCGGCGATCTGACTGACGGTGGCGGCCTTGTCGGTGAGGAGCCCGATGATCAGGTTTCGGGTCTCATCGAAGAGGGCGCCCATCTGCTCGGGCTTGTCGAGCGTGAGGACATCCTCGGCCTCGTAATCCGGCCTTTGGTCGGGCATTCCCGTATGGTCGAGTTCTCTCGACCATATGTCAAGTCAAATAGCCGTGAAGTACGCGAGCCGCCTCGCGGCTCTCCCTACTCAGAGCGGAGTACAGGCGAAGCCGGGGAGGGGGTCAGTTCCCATCCCGAAGCTTCCAACGCGTCACAGGCGCGCTCAGACGCGCGCCAACGTCTTCGATACCTGCTCCACCGAGGCCGCGTCGACCGGGTCGAGGACGAGCATCACGTGGGCCACTCCCAGCCCTTCTAGTTCAGCCAGCGATTGCGGCAGGGCTGCCAGTGGCACCGGCTCGACCTGGGGGCGTTCCGAGCTCCCGGCCATCCTCCCCCGCCCACCCGGGAGCTGGACGTACAGAGCGACCGTCCTCGCCACCTCGCCCGGATCCCGCCCGACGTCGGCACAGGCAGCGTCGACAGCTTCGAGCAGCGGCGGCAGACCATCGGGCCGATTGCCGAAGTCGGTATGCCAGGTGTTCCAGAGGTCGACGAACGGCATGGTCATCCGCAGCATCCTCGGGCCGTTCGATCCCACCATCAGAGAAATGTCCTGACGCGGCCGGGGAATCAGCTCCGACTCTCGCACCGTGTGGTAGCTGCCCTCGAAGTCGATCGCGCCCTCCCGCAGCAGCGTCCGGATGATGGTGAACGCCTCCTCGAATCTGTCGACCCGGTTGTCGAAAGGGAACCCGAACGCGTCGTACTCCACCCTGTTCCAACCGGCGCCGAGCCCCAGGATCAGCCGTCCGCCGCTGATGTCGTCGACAGTTGCAGCCTTCTTCGCCAGCATCACGGGCGAGTGGAAGGAGGTGGAAGCCACGAGCGGCCCCAGAGCGACCCGCTCGGTGGCCTCAGCCAAGGCGGCGAGGACGGACCACGCCTCGAAGGGCCCGCGTGCACCTCCATCGTCCCGGTAGAGAAGGTGATCGCCCACCCAGACCGAGTCGAGCCCGCACGCCTCGGCCACGGTGGCCACCGACCGCACATCCGGCCAGGTGACCGGACGCTCGACCTCTGGGACCTGGACCCCAATCAGCATCACTCGCCTCCTGCGGTCTCGTCGTCGGTGGGGATCGCCACGGCGGAGAAGGAACTGCCCACGTTCCAGAGCAGCCAGCCGACACCTCGGTCCTCCGCAGCCTGAATCGACGATCGGATCTGGGCGTCGGTCCACCAGAACGCCTGCAGCCAGGGCCGCAGGACCGCACCCTCGGCGAGACGGGGCAGGGCGGAGTCGAGCGCGTTGGCGGTCACGTCGTAGGGATGATCATTCGGGTCCGGAAACCCCAACCAGCCGTCGGAGTAGTGGCTGGGGTACACCATTGGGCTCACCGCCTCGAGATGGACCGAGATGTCTTCGGGGCGCTGGCCCAGTCCCTGGTCGTCGGGCACGGAAACGACGATTCCGAAGATGTCGGCGCTGAGACCGCACCCCATTGGAGCCACCGCCTCACGCACCGAGCTCACCAACGCGCCGATGTTGGCCACCCGTTGTTCCTGTGTCAGGTCCCGCTGCCCCGTGACGGCGGCCGTGCGGCCCGCCGCATAGCGCACGTAGTCGAGCTGGATCTCGTCGAAACCGAGTGCGCACGCCTCGGTCGCCAGGTCGATGGTGTACTCCAGGATGCCCGGACCGGTGGGGTCGTTCCATGGGCCGGCCATCTTCTCCTCGGGATGCGCCTTGGCCCAGAAAGCGTCCTCGAGGGTGACGATGCGAGTGATCGTGTACAGACCAGCGTCACGCGCCTGGGCCACCCTCGCGGCGGGGTCGTACCAAGCGTCCACCGCACCGATCTCGTGCGCCGTGGCGACGGCGGTGTCGTAGACGACGGTGCCGCCCTCCTGCTTGGTGTCGAATACGAAGGTGTTGACCGCGGTAGCTGCGGCGAGGTCGAGGAGCCGCGTGAAATGCTCGTCGCTCCCGGCGGCACCGGCACCTACTCGGATGCCGCGAATCACCTCGGGTTCCAGCGTGACCTCACGCGTCGCTTCCCCGCGAGCCCAGTCGATCTCGACCGGGCGCCACATTCGTTTGGACAATGCCAACACGCCAGGCTCCGGTGAAGACAGCTCGAAACGGCCGCTGGCGTCGGTGGAGGTGAATGCGTCGCCGAACGAGACTTCGACCCCGGCAACCGGCCGGCCCCCGGCGTCGGAGACCGTGCCCTCGGCGAGTACAGGCGGGATCGTCGTGGTGGTCGTCGTCGAAGTCGTTGTTGTCGTGGTCGTGGATGTCGTCGTGGTGGTGGTCGTACCCCCGAACAGGGGAAACGACTGACAGCCGGCCAGTAGACCGACCACCGTCAGACCGAGGAGCTTTCGGGTCGGTCTCAGGATCCCAGACGCAGGACCATGACGAGGATGGCGAACAGGATCAGGAGGGTGTCCAGAGCGCCGAACCCCGCCAGACGACGGGTGCCCGCCCGTGCCGTGGCGTCGTCACCGCTCTCGAATGCCTCAGCTGTCTTGAACCCGGTAGGACTGAAGACAACGATCCCCAAGATCGCCCCGATGACGATGACCGTGAATCCGATGCTGACGAAGAGGTCGGAGAACTCGTATGCCCCTTCGCTGGTGAGCACAAGACCGACACCGGAGGCCAAGAGGAGCAACGCTACCGGCATGTAGAGCCGGGAGCCGAGTTTGGCGGCGATGCGCAGCCAGCCGGCATTGAACGAAGCGGACTCAGAACGGCCCAGCGCCGGGACCGCGGCCTGGACGACATTGGCCCCGAGCCAGGTGCCGGCCGCGGCGATGTGGAGGAGGAGAAGAATCTCGGACAACGTCATAGGTGCACCTCTGGGTTGGCGTCCGAGGATATCCCAGGTGGTCGCCAAAAATTGACATGCTCGGGCATACCATCGCCGCGTGACCACCGAGACCTCAGCACCGGGTTGTCGGGACCTGGCGGTCATCACCGGCATTCTTCTCGCCGCCGCCGCCGCGCTCGTCGCCATCGGCCTCGGTGCGATCAACCGTGACGACTGCACCGGCCTCTGCGAGACCGCGGGCCTCACCGCCCTCTACGCCGGCGGCCCGCTGTCCGCGCTCCTGGGCGTCGCTTTCGGCAGTGTTCACCTGGCGTGGCCCCTCGACATCACCTTCTGGGTCGCGCTCGGTTTCGGCGGGGCCCGCTGGACCGGAAACCGCGGAAAGCATCCTGCCCGTTTCGCCCTGGGCGTCATCGGGGTAGCGCTTCTGTACGGACTAGTCCTTTCGCAGCTTGTGGAATTGGACATGTCCGGATGAGGGATGACCACATATGGTGACAATCGAATGCTCAGCGTGACTGCCTCCCTACTCCGACTCGCCGCCGTCGGCGTGCTCGCCGCCATGCTCACCGCCTCGACCGGCGGCATCGTGGTGTGGTCGTCACCGGCTCCAGGGGAAGACCTGTCCCCCGTTGGAGACGCAGCCGACGCAGTGCTGGTGACCCAGAACCACGACCGCATCCTCTGGGTCGCCACCGAAGGTGAGGTCGCATCAGTGATGACGCTGGGGTGGGAGGTTGCCGACGGTGAGACCGAACTCGCGGGTCCCCTGGTCATCGAAACCGTTTACCGAACCAGCGGGAGCCTCTCCATCGGTGAGCCTCCCAAGTCGGTCTCCTTCACATTGGAAGGCTGAGGTCTAGACCTCCAGGTACGGCTCCAAGTCGGCTCCATCGAACGGCCCGACCGCCCCGATGACCCGTGTTTCCGACCCGTAGAGGTCCCGAGCCACCGACTGTACCTGCACCAGGTCGATGGCCTCGAGCCGGGCGAGCCGCTCGTCCACCGACAGGTGAGGCATTTGGGCGAGCTCGTCGCGACCGAGGCGAATCATCCGCGAGTTCGGATCCTCCATCGAGAGAGCAAGGCCACCGCGCATTGATCCCTTGGCGCGCTCCAGCTCCTCGGCGGTGATCCCCTCGTCGACCACCCGAGCCAGCTCCTCGCGCACGAGCTTGAGGCAGGTGTCGGTTTGGGACGGGGTGGTCCCGACGTAGACGCCCCATGCCCCAGTGTCGGCGTAGGCGAGGCGGAACGAGTAGACGGCATAGGCAAGGCCTCGCTCTTCGCGAATCTCGCGGAACAGACGCGACGACATCCCGCCGCCGATCACGTGGTTGAGGATCTCGAAGGCCCACCGCCGCTCGTCGTAACGGTCCACGCCGGGGCCGCCGATGAGCACGTGGGCCTGCTCGGTGTCTCGACGGGTGACCTTGACGCCACTGGCGAACCGGGCGGGCGCGTGGTCGTGCGTGACATTGCCACCGTCCCAGTCCCCGAACCGGTCGGCCATCATCCCCACCACCTGCTCGTGGTTGACCGACCCGGAGGCTGCCACGACAGCCGAACCCGCGCCGTAGCGTCTCCGCCAGTACCCACCGATGTCGTCACGGGTCATCCCCCTGATCGACTCACGGGTGCCCAACACCGGCGACTCCAGGCTGTGACCCGAGAAAACAGCGGACGTGAAGTTCTCGTGGGCGACGTCGTCGGGATCGTCGTCCGACATGTTGATCTCTTCGATCACCACCTGGCGCTCGGCGTCGATCTCGTTCTGGCGGAAGGCCGGCCTCTGCACGATCTCGGCGATGACGTCGAGGCCGGTGGCCAGGTCCTGATCGAGCAGCCGAGCCCAGTAGCAAGTCGATTCCTTGGACGTGAAGGCGTTCGACTCCGCACCGATCGAGTCGAAAGTCTCCGACACCTCGCGTGCGGACATCTTCTCCGAGCCCTTGAAGAGGAGGTGTTCGAGGAAGTGGGACACTCCCGCCTCGCCCGGATGTTCGTCACGGGTTCCGGTGTCGATCCAGCATCCGATGGCTACCGAGCGGACCGAGGGCATCGTCTCAGTGATCACCCGCAGGCCGTTGGGGAGAGTGGTCAGGTCATAGTGCACGGACGACAGGCTATCCGTTTCCGGGAATAGTCCCCCACGACGAAGGAGTGGGGGAGACATCCTGAAGAGTGGCGCCACTACTTGGCTCGCGTGAGACAATGGCCGATCGTGCGCGCCCGAGAACAGACATTCCTCAGCGACCTGATCGGCCCTGAAGACCGGGCTGTGGAGGCGGTCGTCGCCCGGTACCAGCGGGTCGCTCCCGCGGTGACCCGGCTCGCCCGAAGTCTCTCGGGCAACCGCAACCTGCGCGTTCGTCTCGGATCGGAGCCCGCCGCCTCGCACGAGGAGATCGTCTGCGACCCCCGGATCTTCCAGGCCGCCTATCTCCGCAACGCACCGGTGACCCCCGACGAGGTGGCCCTCGCATCGGCACTCCACGAGGTGATGCACCTCGTGTCCACGAACCTCGACGAGAAGCGGCCCCTGCCGCCCGACTGGCCGGTGACCTCGCCCGACGCCCCCGAAGGTGTCGAAGTCGACCTGCTCACTGCCCTCGAACGCACCGAGCGCCCGGTGGCTGAGGTCCTCTTCTTCAGCCTCGAGGACGCCCGCCAGGAGATCCAGGGACTCGGGTCCTACCCCGGCGCACGGTCGGTGCTCGCCGACCTCTACCTGTCTTCTCTCGGCCAGGCGATCGGCAAGTCGGGTGCCTTGAGCCAGTTCGTTCTCGGGTGCTTCCTTCTCACCGGCGGTTATGTCGACCGGGAGGTGCTGGAGCGGCGCTTCGAAGCGAGAGCCGCCACTGCCCTTGACGACGCCACCGCCTACTGCACCGAGGCTGCCGACGCCGACGATCCGTGGGAGGTGGCGCGGCTCGCCTTGGAGCTCGAGGCGATCGCGCGCGCCCACGGCCTCATCACCGAGCTCACCGAGTCGGCGACAAAGCCCCAGCAGAAGGCTGCCGGCGAAAAGGATCGGAAGGATGCCGCGGAGGGAGTCGACACGGTCCGACTGGTGTCCCCCATCGTCCAGGACGCCCAGTCGTACCAGGACACCCGGAGGTCGGCGAAGGACGCCGCACAGCGCGGACCCTCGGACATCGCTTCGGAGGAGTCGACCGAGCAGCTGCTTCGCGTCAGCCAGGCGCCCGAGGTGTTCCTGCCCAACGGTCAGGGCGGACGACTCATCGTGGCCCCGATCCCGGCCGCATTCGCCAACTTCGCCACCGAAGGTCACGAGGCCATCGCCACCACTGCCCGCCGATGGGACCTCGCGCAGCGGCGGGTGTCCGGCGAGCTGTTCCCCCTATTCGCCGCCAACCAGCGTCGCGGGCTCAGGTCGGGATACGACCAGGGCGACGTATCGCCCCACGCGGCCCTCTTCATCGGGGCCGGGCTGTACCAGCGCCTGTACGAGCGGCGCGCCGCCCGGACGAGACGTCGGTACGCGGTCTCACTGCTCGTCGACGCGTCCGCTTCCATGCTGAGCCCCGGCCGGAACCCGGGCACCGGGACATCCTGGGCGATGTCGGCGGCGATGCTCGGCGCCTGGACGATGGCCCAGCTCTGTGATGAGCTCCAGATCGACTTCGAGGTGGCCCTGTTCAACAGAGGGTTCGCCGCCCGGGTCAACGACACCGAAGACAGCTACCGAAAGGCCCGTTCCGCGGCGACCTCGGGACTCCGCCAGACCCAGGGCACGGCAGCCGACCGCCTCATCACCACCGTCAACCACTACCTGGTCAAGCCGTTCGAACGCCGCTGGCGCGACTCCCAGGCTGCCCTTGCCGGGCTCTTCTTCACCGCAGCCGAACCGTCCCACGCCGCCACCCTGGCCCGCCGCAGCCCTCTGACCGCTCCACCGGTGTCACTGTTCGAGAAGGCCGCCAACGTCGACGAGCTCAACCTCATCCATGCCGCGGAGCGCATGGGTCGTATGGGCGCCGACGTCCGTATCCTCATGGTCCTGGCCGACGGGATGACGCGGGGCTCGGTCAACGCACTGGCCGAGAGTGTCGCTGCCGTCGAGTCGGGTGGTGCCACGGTCATCGGCATCGGGATAGGTGACCACACAGTGGACCAGGCGTACGGCCGTCATCGAGTTGTCGACCGCCCGGACCAGCTGGCCCGGGCGATGATCGACGGGACCCGGCTCGCCCTGCGCCGCAGCCTCGGCATCTCCGGGATGGACACCTGGTGGCTGCGAGCGTCCGAACATCCGAACATGGAGGAACAAGTTGCCTGAAACAGTCATCTTTGAAGACCCGAGGGGCGAGG
>CAZGWX010000038.1:0-5604 GCA_964529515.1 uncultured Acidimicrobiaceae bacterium | reverse complement strand
GCTTCGGCCACCGAAGCATCCGCATCCAAGCCGAGCCGATCGACCTCCGCGAAGAACCCCGAAATGAGGGCCTCGACCTCGGCCCGCGGCGGGGCGTCGACACCTCCTGTGGAGGGGTCGAAGAACACGGCGTCAGCCCGGAAGTCTCCCGATATACGCCGCACTGCCGCCGACTCGGCGAGCCGTGTGATCGGGTTCCCGACCGGGTGATGGATCCAGGCGGCGCCGAGGTCGATTTGAGTGCCTCCGATGTCTGCCGTGTGGATGCGGCCGCCGACACGATCCCGGCCCTCGAGGACCATGCAGTCGACCCCAGCGGTGGCCATGGCATTGGCCACCGTGATGCCGGCGATACCCGCCCCAACGACGATCACCCGTTCCACAGGGCCTTCGACGCCGGTCGGGACCAGCCGACTTCCGTCGTCGTACTTCATTCGCCTCTCCACTCCATCCGGACCAGACGGCTGGCGAAGTCGACCACCCACAGGGCTATGGCCACGACCGCCACCGTCTCCCACCCGGCGGCGAGCGCCAACCCGGCGATATTCGCCGCGATCAGGGGCAACCAGGGACGGCCCTTCGTTCTGGCGAGGTTCCTGCCCAGACGGGGTGGCGGACCGGCCAGGACGGGCAGCAGATAGGCCAGGGAACCAAGGAGCACCTGGCCCACGCCCGCGACTACGGCGGCGGCGGTGCGTCCGGTGAACGAAAGTGCCTCGGCACCGGTGATCAAATTCACGCCGTCGACGACCGCCCAGACGACGAGCCACGCGCAGCCGACCGCGACCTGCATGTATGGGAGTCCGCCCTCGAGACCCTTCCTGCCCAACCGCTTCACGATGCCGCCCAGGATGAGGGCCAGACATCCTGCGGCTGCGACCATCCCGATCCCCACCACCCGCGCGCCCAATGCCGCCCCCGCCGCCATGGCGATACCCGCGGCTACGGCCAGGTACAGCGCCACCCGCGCCTCCTGGCCCGAGACCGCCTTGCTGGGGACGAACGTGGGAAGGATCGTGGGCAGCGTCCCGGCGATGGTAAGACCGGCGAGTCCCACCACGTTGAGACGCGCGTGGGCGGTGCGGATGTCCGTGAAAGCTTCGCCCGCCAACTCCATGGACATCACCCAGCCGAGGGCGACACCGACGAACCCGCAGCCGATGGCAAGTAGGTAGAACCGGGATGCCAGGTCGAATCGGCGCAGGAGACTCCGCCGGATGGCACTGACGATGGAGAGCGCCAGCAGCCCGAGACCGGTGATGATCGTCAGGGCCCCGAGCCCTCCGGCCCAGATCCTGCTGGTGGCGACCCCCCAGAGGACCAGGACGACACCCGCGGCGGTGACCCAGCGCTGGGTCTTGGACAACGCATCGGGAGGGGGCGGAGCAGCAGCCCAGGTGATCGTGAACATTTGCGAGGCCCCGGCGATGGCGAAAAGGACCGTCCCGACGAGGAAGCTGTGCAGGGGGCCCCACCAGCTGCCCCCGCGCAGGAGAACGACGGCTGCCCAGATGACCGCGACGACGGCGAACGCTCCTGCGACACGGAACGAGGCAGCAGCGATGCGGTGAGAGACGGCCACCCGGCCCTCGACCTCGGCCGGACGCCGCGAAATCGACACCGCCAACACCTCCAGACAGGGCAAACGACCCGGGAGTGGCGAGGGTAGTGTCCGACATCTATCGGCCGAAGGGAGCCAAGTTGTTCACGGAATTTCGGGAGTTCGCCCTCAAAGGGAGCCTCCTCGACATCGCCGTCGCCTTCGTTCTCGGTGTTGCATTCGCCACGGTGATGAACTCTCTGGTGGAGGACGTGATCATGCCGATCGTGGCGGCCATGGCCGGCCAGCCCGACTTTTCCGACCTGACACTCGAGATCGGGACCTCCGAGGTCAGATACGGGGCGTTCATCAACGCGGTCATCGCGTTCCTGCTGGTGGCAGTGGCCCTCTTCTTCTTCGTGATCAAGCCCGTCAACGCAATGCGGCGTCGGTTCGCCAGGGAGGAGGCCATCGAAGAGGCGGCACCTTCCGAGGAGGCGGTGATCCTCGCCGAGATCAGGGACGAACTGCGACGCCGTCCCTAACGCATCAGTGACGCAACAGCGGCGTTGCCTTGGGTGATCCTTTCCGCCATCACCGCCGCCAGCACTCGGTGAAGGCGGATCGCGAGCGCCGGATCAGCCGCCTCGATCGCGGCGAACGCCTCGTCGTCCAGTGAGAGCAGCACGGACGGCTCGACCGCGGCCACCCGGGCCGACCGTCCGCCGGAGCGATAAATCGACATCTCGCCGACGACCGCACCGGGCCCGGACGACCGAACCCTCCGGTAGCCCTGATCCGTTGCGATCTCAGTGATCAATCGCCCCTCCTCGACCATGAGCACCCCAGAAGTGGCCTCACCGGCACGGATTACCACGTCGCCGGCGCCAATCCTGAAGCGCTCCAGATAGGGCCGGACCTGGTCCCAAACGTCCAGGCCGAAGACCTCGTCGAGCGCGCAGGAGTCGGGATCTGTGGCATCCCCAATCACGATCTCCTCGGCGATCTCCAGGGCATGGTCGAGGTCCGCCGCCACGCGGGTACCGGGCGCCATCCCGGCGGCGAGCTCGGCCTGCAGCGAGACAGGCACGGAGGAGAGAATGAATTCGGCGCCTTGGCGCCGCGCCAGGGCTCCCAGTTTGAGGATCGCCGACACACCGGTGGCATCGGCCCCGGAGACCCTCTCCAGGTCGACGACCAGAACCTCGAGAGGGCCGCGCCGGCTCAGAAGGTCCGCCACGCGCTCCACCGCCATCTTGGCCGTCCCGAAGAAGAGAAAGCCGTGTAGTTGGAAAACGAGGATCCGGTCTGCCGAGCCGGCCAGTATCTCCTCGGCCCTGCGAGGACGATCGACAGTGCTGCGCATATCTGCTCCAGAACCGTGGTGGCGAACGGGGTCGATCCCGGCGTAGCGGATGGCGAAGATGATCACGGAGGCGAGCATTCCCAAGCCCACCGCAACCAGGAATCCGAGTGTGGCCACGGCGAAGACAATGGCGGCCATCAGAAGGACCTCTGGTCCCGTCATCTGCCTCCGGCGATCGACGAACCAGTCGGTTATGAAGCCCAACCCCAGGAAGATGAGCAGTCCTCCAACCACCGGCATCGGAAGCAAGGCGAGGATCGGCCCACCGATCCCGGCAGCCGCCAGGCAGGCCAGGGCCACAACCACGGGGACCAGACGGCTCCGCACGCCGACGCGGTAGCCGAGAGCCGTCACCCCGAGCGTGTGATACACGGCCGGCGTCCCGGTGGCGGCGCTGGCCAGGTTGGCGGTCCCCACCATGCGAAGCTCACGATCGAGGTTGGCGTCGTGACCTCCGATCATTTCCAACGCGTTGACGTTGAGGAGCATGCCGAGTGTGGCCACCAGAGGAACGGTGACCAGGCCGCCCCACCCGTCTGCCAGGATCGACCAGTCTGCAACGCGGAATTCTTCGAGGGGGAGGCCGATGCTGGTGCGCACCGACTCCATCAGCAGACCCAACGACCGGGCTTCGGAGAGAGAAGTACCTGTGACCAGGAGAATCAGGAAGAAGAAGGCGGCGCCAACGGCGACGCTCCCCGGGACCAGGCCGGGGCGCGGCCACCTCCTGAGGACCAGCAGCATGCCGAGTCCGAACAGCGATCCCCCAATCACTGCGACGACGGCGCTGACGGTGAAGTTGAACCCCGAGGTGATCACGTCGGCTCCGCCTACCACCAACAAGTATCCCGTTCCGGCCAGGAAGCCGCCAATGACCGGGAGCGGGATGAAGCGGATCAGCCCGCCCTGACGGGCGAGGCCGATGAAGAGCATGACGACTCCCGTGAGGACGGTCGCAGCGGCCGCGTAAGCCAACATGGAGGAGAACTGCAGGTCGGGACCGAGGCCAGCGAGGAGCGGGGCCGCAGCGGTGGCCAGGATCGCGGTCGATGTGTCCTGGGGCACGACGAGGGCCCCAGGGAGTGACGACCATTTGCTCACGATGAGGTTGGAGAGCATCGATCCCAGCAGGATGAAGCCTGCCCCTCTCGCATAGGCGATGGGACCCAAGCCAGCGAAGAGCAGCGCTGCGAACGAGAGCGCGATCGCTACCTCCATGGTCCCCGCCACCAAGCCGATTCCGGTGACGGAGGCCAAGCCCGCGCGTCTCCCCTCTGCGGTGATCGTCACCACGGGAAGATACCTCCCCCTTCACGTGCGACCACGGGAGAAGGCCCGAGGAAAGCCTTCTCATTGAGGGCAGGTATCGTCTCCAGTCGATGCTGTCCAAAGGATTCGGCTGGCGCTTGGTCATCTCGATCGCCGTGATCGCTGGTTCGGCCTACCTCATAGCCACAACGCAGCCGAGACTTGGCCTCGATCTGCGAGGTGGGACCCAGATCGTCTACGAGGCTCGTGACACCGACACGGTCGTCGTCGACGCCGGCGTGGTGCAGCGGACCGTCGAGGTCCTGCGCCGCCGCATCGATGCCATGGGCACGACCGAACCCAACATCCAGGCTTCGGGCGACCGGCGGATCATCGTCGAACTTCCCGGTGTCGACGACCCGGAGGAGGCGATCGCGACCATCGGCCGAACGGCCGAGCTCACCTTCCACCCGGTCCTGGACGCGCTGGCCCCCGGTGTGAGCGAAGGACCGGAAGGGTCGACGGTCGTGCCCGACGAGGACGGCAACAACATCGCCATCGGTTCCACGGAGCTCACCGGTGCTGATGTCAGTGACGCCATTCCCCTCTTCGGCCAGGCAGGCCAGTGGATGGTCCAGCTCACGTTCCGCGGGGACGGCGCAGACGCCTGGGCCGAACTGACCGGCGCCGCGGCCTGTCAGGCACCCGGGTCGCCCCAGCGGCGGATCGCGATTCTCCTCGACCAACAGGTCATCTCCAGTCCCGGGGTTGCCCTGGACGTCTCCTGCAACATTGGGATCGCGGGCGGGACGACGGTCATCACCGGCAGCTTCGACCAGGAAGCGGCCACCGAGCTGGCCCTGCTGCTCCAGGCCGGTGCCCTCCCTGTCCCCATCGACATCGTGGAGCAAGGCACGATCGGACCAACTCTCGGAGAGGCCGCCATCGCCCAGAGCATCGACGCCGCCCTCATCGGTGCCGGTCTCACCCTCCTCTACATGATCCTCTACTACCGCCTGCTCGGCGTGACAGCCGCCGTGTCACTGATCGCCTACGCCGCGATCACCGCGGGTGTCCTCCTCCTCATGGGCGCCACCATCACCCTGCCAGGCATCGCCGGTTTCGTCCTGGCCGTCGGCATGGCTGTCGACGCCAACGTCCTCATCTACGAACGGATCAAGGAGGAGTTCGAGGCGGGAGCCACCGTCCGCGACGCCGCGTTCGCCGGGTTCAAACGCGCCTGGACTGCCATCGCCGACTCCAACGTGACGACCCTCCTCGCGGCCATCCTCCTGTTCTTCTTCGCCAGCGGGTCGATTCGGGGCTTCGGCGTCACGCTGTCCATCGGTGTCGTGGTCTCGATGTTCACCGCGCTGGTCTTCACTCGGCTCCTGGTCGATCTGATGACTCGAAGCGAGGCCATCTCATCACGGCCGCCTCTGCTGGGGCT
>CAZGWX010000037.1:0-2593 GCA_964529515.1 uncultured Acidimicrobiaceae bacterium | reverse complement strand
CTTCAGCGACTCCGTGAAGATCGCCGAAGACAGACCCTGGGTGACGCCGTTCTGGATGGAGATCGCCTCGTCGAGGGTGTCGACCTCGATGACCCACAGGATCGGGGCGAAGGTCTCGTCCTGGGTGATCGATGCTTCTTTTGGGACCTTGACGATGGTTGGCTCCACGAAGTACCCCGGTCGATCGAGTCGGTTGCCACCCGTCACCACCTCGCCACCCTGGGATCGAGCGATCTCGAGGGATGACATCATCTGCTCGATCGCCTTCTCCGAGATCACCGGCCCCATGAGCGTGCCGGCCTTGAGTGGATCACCGATCGTCACCTGCTTGTAGGCGTCGGCCAGCCGGCCCACCACCTTGTCGGCGACGGCGCTGTGCACGATCAAGCGGCGTAGCGAGGTGCAGCGTTGACCGGCCGTCCCCACCGCCGAGAAGAGGGCGGCGCGGACAGCAAGATCGAGGTCGGCGTCGTCCATCACGACGATGGCGTTGTTGCCGCCGAGCTCGAGGATGGTCCGGCCCATTCTCTGGGCCACAGCCGGGCCGACGATGCGGCCCATGGCACACGACCCCGTGGCCGAGACCAGGGGGATCCTGGAGTCGGCAGTCATCGCCGACCCCACCGTCTCCCCATCGCCGACGGCGAGGTTGAACACGCCTTCGAAACCGGAGCCTGCCATCACCTCTTGGGCGATCTTGGTCACTGCGATCGCGGTGAGCGGAGTCGCCTCCGAAGGCTTCCATACAACGGTGTCGCCACACACGGCAGCGACCGTCGAGTTCCACGACCAGACGGCCACCGGGAAGTTGAAGGCCGAGATGACCCCGACCGGGCCCAAGGGTTGCCAGTGCTCGTACATCCGGTGGTTGGGCCGCTCCGATGTCATGGTGTTGCCGTAGAGCTGGCGGGACAGGCCGACGGTGAAGTCGCAGATGTCGATCATCTCCTGCACCTCACCCACGCCTTCCGGGTGGATCTTCCCGTTCTCCAGTGTCACCAGGGCACCGAGAGCGTCTCTCTTCTCCCTCAGGGCGTGGCCGAGCAACCTCACGTACTCCCCGCGCTTGGGGGCAGGGACCTGGCGCCACCGCTCGAAAGTCTCCACCGAGGATGCGACCACCTCGTCGTAATCCTCCCGGGACGCCATGGCCACGGTCGCGATCGACTCTCCGGTGGTCGGGTTGATCACATCGATGGTTTCCCCGGTCGGCTCCAGCCACTTCCCGGCGAAGACGCCGGAGTTGTGCTCGGCGATCCCGAGCGCCTCGAATATCTCTTCACGGTTCATCGTGCTGCCACCACCTCGATCTCCACGAGGAACGCCGCAGGCAAGGCGCCTGCCTGCACCGTGGTACGGGCCGGGTATGGGCCCTCGAAGTAGGAGGCGTACACGTCGTTGACCGCGTTGAAGTCGTCGATGTCCGCCAGGAAGATGGTCGTCTTCACGATGTCGTCGTAGCCCAGGCCGAGATCACCGAGGACCGCTCCAATGTTCGACATGACCTGCTGTGCCTGTGCGGTCACATCATCGGGAGCGCGCTCTCCCGTCTTTGGGTCGAGGCCAACCTGGCCTGCCAGGAACACCAGCCCGCCGGCCTCGGCGGCCGGGGAATATGGCGCCAACGACTGTGGGGCGGAGGGAGTGTCAGGAATGGTCTTGGGCACGGATCGGCTCCTATCGGGGTTCGTCGGGAGGGTACCTACAAAAGGATGGGACCCGGCCTGAGCCGGGTCCCATCTGCAGACCGGAATCTGCTTTGCAAGCCGCTGAGGAGTCTCAGCTGAAAGAGTTGCCGCACCCGCAGCTACGGGTCACGTTGGGGTTCTCGATGGCGAAGCCGGCACCCATCAGGCCCTCGTTGTAATCGAGGGTGGCCCCCTTCACCATCTCGGCGCTCTGCGGGTCGACCACGACACGAACGTCGTCGAACTCCTCGACGATGTCGTCGGCGTCGACGTCGGCATCGAAAAACATCTCGTAGGAGAATCCCGAGCACCCACCGGGCCGAACGGCCATGCGGAGGGCGAGGCCCTCCTCCTGTTCGGCGGCGATCAGCTCACGCACCTTCACCACCGCATTGTCGGTGAGATTGACCGTCTTCTCGGGCTTGGTCGACTTGATCGTGAGAATCTGTGTCATTGCGCTCCTACCTGAAGTCTCCATCATGTTAACCCCAACTCAGGGCTTGGCCATTCCCTCATAGCTCTAGCGGAAATTACCCTCTGTGTCATGGCCTCCATAACCAGGGATAGCGTGCTCAAGACCCTGGAAGGGGTGCGTGACCCCGAGCTCGGGGGAAATGTCGTCGAGCTGGGCATGATCACCGACGTCCACGTCGACGGGGCGACCGTGGACATCGGACTGGCCCTGACTATCGCCGAATGCCCTCTGCGATCCCAGATCGAGGGGGACACCAGACGCCGGGTCGAGGCGATGCCGGGCGTCGAAGCCGTCAATCTCAGGACCACTGCGATGACGAAGCGGCAGCGGGCCGAGCTGATGTCGGTGGCTCGGCGCAACGAAAGGGACAATGCTGAGCCAACTCAGGTGTCCTCCACGACAAGGGTCATCGCCATCGCCTCCGGCAAGG
>CAZGWX010000036.1:0-10438 GCA_964529515.1 uncultured Acidimicrobiaceae bacterium | reverse complement strand
TAAAGGCAGACAGCCTAGACCACTAAAGGCAGACAGCCTATGCGGAAGGCAGACAGTCTGTATGACGCTCAGATGGAGCGAAGTCGGACCAATTTTGCTAAATCAGACAGCCTGACATGATTGCGCTAAATCAGACGGCCCAACACGAGAGTCCATGAAACGACAGCATTGCAGAAAAGTAGGAAACAGTTCGGCTTTGGGCCGCGGAAGGCGAGACCGGAGTGGATGATGTGTTCGCCCAGCAGCACAGTCACGGGATGGGCGCCGAGATCATGGGCGCGAACAAGTTTGGTCCGCCGGGCTGGCAGGACGACCCGGACTGGAAGGGCTGGTGGGGTCCGAACCCGCCCTTCCACACTCCAACCTTCGTACTGACCCATCGCTCGTTGCCGTCGCTAGAGATGGAGGGCGGGACGACGTTCCACTTCATCGACGCGACACCGGAAGAAGCGCTCGAAACAGCGCGGGCGGCCGCGGGAGGCCTGGATGTGCGGATCGGAGGCGGCCCGACCACGGCCCGTGACTTTATCGCCGCCCGGCTGGTCGACCATGCCCACCTGGTTCAGGTCCCGATCGTCCTCGGCCGAGGGGTGTCGTTCTGGGATGGTCTGGAGGGAATCGAGGAGGACTACGACATCGAAGCGGTCTCTTCGCCCAGCGGAGTAACCCACATCACCATGACCCGAAAAGCGTCCTAGGCCCATGGAGAGCGCCAACAGACTCGGTTCATGTACACGCCGATGTTCAACGTCGTCGGGCTCCGGGCGATCGTCCGCGTCGAGATGAAAGTGGAGACGGCCGAGGGCAAGGCCAAGCTCAGTCAGAACCGCAGCGAAGCCGACCAGCTCGGCGTCATCGCCGGCCTCGCCGCCGAGCCCAGCATTGGGGCCCGCGAGATCGCCGACGCGATGGAAGTGCTCAGGGGCCTAGACGGCAGAGCGGATCTTCAGCGGCCTGCCGCCGAGCGACGCCCCGCGAGCCTTCTCGGCGACCGCGGCCGGATTGGTGCCCGACATGGACACGAATCCGTAGCCCTTGGATTTTCCGTTCCGGCGGTCGGTCACCAGTGTGACCTCCTCGACCCTGCCGAATCGTGCGAACAAGGTCTCCAGCTCCGACGCCTGGACCTTCCAGGGCAAGTTCCCCACATAGAGGGAGAAGGCGCCGTTCGAGGCCGGACGATCCTGGGAGCGCTTCGAGGGCTCCTGGAGGCGTCTCGATGCCGCCGGCTCGTGAGGGCGCGTCGGGGCGGCCGGCTGGTGTGAGCGCTTGGGCCCCTGGGTCAGCCGGTGGAAATGGTCCGGTGTCGGGGTCTCGATCTCGGTCGACATGGACAGTTCGCGCTGCATCTGGCGGATGCCGCGCTCCTGGCCGCCGGTGAGCAGAGTGATCACAGTGCCGCTCGCGCCGGCACGGGCGGTTCGGCCCGAGCGGTGCTGATAGTCCTTGTGGTCTCCGGGGATGTCGAAGTGGATCACCGTCGCCACGTCATCGACGTGGATGCCGCGGGCGGCGACATCGGTGGCGATCAACGCCTGAGCCTTGCCGTTGGAGAAGTCACGAAGCGCGCGTTCCCGCTGCGACTGCGAGCGGCCGCCGTGCATGGCGACCGCGGTCACATCCTCGCGGGCGAGCTGCTTGGCCAGCCGGTCGGCCCCGTGACGGGTCCGGGTGAAAACGATGCACTTGCCGGTGGCACGGATGACCTCGGCCGTGTGGACGACTCGGTCTTCGTGCTTCACCTTCCAGAAATGATGTGTCGCTTCGGACGCACGCTCTTCGAACCCCAGGGCCTCGAAGCGGACTGGATCGTGCTGGTACTCCCGGGAGAGGACGGCAATGTCGCCGTCCAGGGTGGCCGAGAAGAGCATCATGCGCGTGTCTTCCGGTGTCTGGTCCAGGATCCGGCGCACGGCGGGGAGGAAGCCCATGTCGGCCATGCGGTCGGCTTCGTCAACGACCACTACCTCGACGGAGGTGAGGTCGAGGGCACGCTGCTCGAGCAGATCCTCGAGGCGGCCCGGCGTGGCCACCAGGACATCGACACCCTTGCGGAGGGCGCCGCGCTGCGGTCCGTAGCTGACACCGCCGTAGATGGCATAGACACTGCGTCCGACGGCCTTGGCCAGCGGGCGGAGGCTGGCTTCGATCTGGGAGGCGAGCTCACGGGTCGGCGCCAGGATCAACGAACGCGGGCGGGCACCTTTGGCGCGGCCAATTGTCTGCAGAAGGGGAAGGCCGAAGGCCAGCGTCTTGCCGGAGCCGGTGGGCGCCTTGCCCTGGATGTCCCGTCCCTCCAGCGCGGCCGGGATGGCCTCGGCCTGGATGGGGAAGGGATCGGTGATCTTGGAATGGGTCAGTGCGTCGACGAGCGGCGCGGCGAGGCCCAATTGGGCGAACGATTTGGACATGGACAGGTTCTCCTGAATCTGAACGGACGGTCAACCGTCTCGACGGCGCGCCGTATCAGTCACGCTGTGTCGAGTGTCGGCCGAAAGAGGCTGTCCAACCGGGTACGAACTTGCCGTTGGTCATCGGGGAAGCGGCGATGCGCTTTGCCTCCACCCGATGCGGCGTTGTGGTCAGTGTACCGGGTTATCGGCGGTTAACCGACGTCTTAACGGTCTCGCCGATCTTCTTCGCGTTCGCGGCGTGCTTCAAGCCGCTCGCGCTCATGCTTTTCGGCGGCGAGTTTGCGCTCCTGCTCGTAGCGCTCGTTGGCTTCGATGCGTTCCGCCTCGTGTCGAGCAGACCGCTCTGCGTCGGTCTCCCCCTTCTCGGAAGGGGAACCAGAATTGGTTGTCACGCCATCGACACTAGCCGTTTGCCGACACTGTCTTTCGGCCCTAACGGCCCCCCCGGGGCCTGCGCGATTCTCGGTTCAGAAAGGAGCGGACGTGAGGTTTCAATGGACCGGCATCGGTCTGGTTTTCGGAGCAGCCGTCGGCCTTCTCCTCGGCATGCTGGTGTTCGAGGCCAACTGGTGGGCGCCGATGATCGGCGTCACTGTTGGGCTGTTGGTCGGAGCGATCGTCGACGCCCAGCGGCAGGTCTAGGCGGGGACTTCGGCAGCCGGTTCTTCGTCGGCCGGCGCGGGCCGTGCTGCGGCGATCGCTGACTGACCCGAAGGCAACAGCACGGCGAGGGTCATCACGGCCATCGTGGCGAGGCCAGCCCAGATCAGCAGGGTCTGCACTCGCACCACATCGGCCAGCGGCCCGAACACGGCCATGCCCACCGGTGTGGCCAGGGCCATCACGATCCCGACATAACTGAACACGCGTCCGTGCTTTTCGGGCTCGACTGTCTCCTGGATCAGCGTCATGAACGGTGTCGAGAAGAGCGGAACGCTGAGCCCGAAGAGAAACATCAGCCCGTAGAACACCCAGAGGTTGTTGGTCAGACCCATGACCAGTGTGAAGAGGCCGAAGCAATAGGTGGACAGGAGGATGAGCCCCATCCGGCTCTTCTGGGCCAGCCAGGTCGCGACCGTGGCACCACCGATCAGCATTCCGACGCTGAACGCGATCTCCAACACGGCCAGCATCCACTTCTCTTCGCCGAAGGTGCGAACGATGAGCAGGGGAGTGATGAACGAGGGGGCCACCGTGAGCAGGAAAATGATGGCGAAGACCACCAGCAGCCAGCGGACGATCCGGTGGGTCCAGATGTACCGCATGCCCTCGACCATGTCGTCCTTGAAGCTGGTGGTGGCCTCCGAGACCCTCTCGAGGGTCGGGACGTCCACTTTGAGGAGGAGTCCGATGCCGATTACGGCGGTGACGACGTCGAGGAAGAACACGGGCACGACACCGAAGGCGGCGAAGATGGCCGCGGCCACCGCGGGTGCCAGCAGGGCCATCGCCGAGGCGATCGTCTGGAAGATCCCGTTGACCCGCATCAGCTGGTCGACCGGTGTGATCTGGGGAATCATCGCCTGCACCGTGGGGGTCTGGAAACCGGCACCCACCGAGCGCACCGCGACTGCGACGTAGATCACCCAGAGGTCATCGATCCCGCTCATCATCAGGAGTGCCAGGACCAGCGTGGCGAAGGCGATGGCTGCGTCGGCGATGATCGCCAGCCTCTTGCGGTTCATCCGGTCGGCGATGACGCCGCCGAAGATCGACACGATTCCTTGTGGAGCGAACGCCGCCACGGCGTAGAGGGCGACGGCCATGCCCGACTGGGTCTCCAGGGTCACGTACCACATGACCGCGTACTGGACGACCATCGACCCGAACAGGGAGACGGTCTGTCCGGTGAGGAAGAAGGCGACGTTGCGCCGCCAGTTGGCGGGCACTGTGTCAGATTCCGGGGTCGGGAGGCTGGGCTGACTCATGGAACCCGTCAAAGATAAAGGACGCCTTCGCCAACTCACACAGCTGCTTGCCCACAGCTCTGTTGGTGTGGCGCGTGCTGGTTAGGAAGAGGTCAGGGCGGTGAGAAGGTCGTCGGCCACGACCCTGGCGAACCTCGTGGACGTGTCCGAGGCACCGTAGGCGATGATCAGATTCCCCTCGTGGAGCAGAGACCCGCACGAGTAGACGACGTTGGGAACGTATCCGTCCTTCTCGCCCTCGTTCGGCTCCAGCAGCGGCTCGGGGAGATGACCGATGACCCGCGCCGGATCATCCCGGTCGAGGAGCATGGCGCCGAGGGCGTACTGGCGGACCGGGCCGACACCATGGGTGATCACCAGCCAGCCGGCTTCCGTTTCGATCGGCGATCCGGCGTTTCCGATCTGGAACAACTCCCAGGGATGGGTCGGCACCTGGATCCGCTCGGTTTGGCGCCACAGCCGGATGTGGTCGCTGAACATCAGATAGTTGCTCTCACCATCTGAACGCCCGAGGGCGGCGTATCGACCACCTACGAGGCGCGGGAAGAGGGCGATCCCTTTGTTGAGGGCGGCTGAGCCGTCCAATGTGGCGACCGCGAAGTGTTCGAAGTCGATCGTTCGCACCAACTGGGGAAGGATGTTGACCCCGTCATATGCGGTGTACGTGCCGTAGTAGACGATCGATCCGTCATGCTCGGTGAAGCGAACGAATCGAGCGTCCTCCATGCCGTTGCTCTCCGTGGGGCCATTCGGGGTGAGGATTCGTTGGGAGAGATCCGAGTTGGCAGGAAAATCGACCTCGTAGTTCGAAGCCGCCAGCCAGTGGATGGTGTGAGTGACGTGGGCGGCGAAAGGCGATGACGAGTCATCGGATCCGAGTCGCAACAGGAGGGCGTCGAGATCGGTCATGGTGAACTGGGTCGCAAGCGGGCTCAGAATTGCATCGGCGAGGCCGGCCTCCACGCCAAGTTCGACGAGGTGGTTTATGAAAACGGCCTTGTCGAACGCGGGGGTTCGTCGTAAGCCGCGCACCGGTCGTAACGGGTCGTCGACCTGGATCTCCCCTGAGGCGTCCACCATGCCAGTGCGGAACTCGATGGAGGAGATATGCCCTTCACCGATGGCGCGGAGGCTGATCACGACCCTGATCGCGCCGGCCTCGACCCCCTCCTGATTTGGGTGAGGGACGATTGACGGGTTGGTCAGGGAGGCCCCTTCGACCGCGTACTCATGGAGGAAGTAGGCCCCGATGAGCAGTTGCCGGGCGATGTCGGGGGGCTCGCTGGTAGGGAGGAAGGAGTCGACCGCGGCATAGGAGTGGAGAAGCAGATCGTCCAGCTCGGGATACTTGTTCCCAAACCTCTCACGAACCCCGGCCAGAGTGGCCTTCTCCTGGTCCGGATCCAGGGATAGCACCCGGGCGAGAATCTTTTCCACTCTGCTCTGCTCACCCGATGGAGGAGCGTCGTGGTGGGGCGGCAGGTAGATACTGGGGGCCAGTCGTGCCGGATCGGGATGCAGGCGGACATTCGATCGCCGGACGGGAACCTGCACCATCGGTCAGTCGGCGACGGCTCGGGAGCTGGACCCGCTGGCGGCCATGGCCTGGAGGACTCCCAAGCCGGCCAATGTCGACTCGGCTCCATGGTTGGCGTTGACACCACCAGCCGCCAACCCGTCATGGGTGGCTCCGGAGGGGCTGTGATACATCGTGGCGCCTGCGTCGTTCCAGCCGAACAGCCAATTCGCGGCGCGAATCGCGACCCGGTTCCACTTGGTGTCTCCGGAAACGGACTGGGCCCGCAAACACGCGTCGGCGATGGCCCACGCTTCGAGGGGCTGCTGGTCGTATCCCGGTGAGGTGAACGGTCCGGGTACCCGACCGCCGACCGGGGTGAAGCTGAAGCGGTCGCCCCGAGACTCGTTCTCGACCAACCATTCGAGGAGACGCAGACCCAACGAGATTCTGCGTTCGTCCCCTAGCCCGGTCCCGGCGGCGATCAATGCCTCGGGAATGCGAGCGTTGTCGTAGGTGAGCCTCGACTCCGGCCAAGGGATTGCCGTACGCGCCGCGGTGGCGATCACCGAGCTGGTCCGATCGAGCATTTCCGCTGCTGGCCCGCTGTCTTTGACCCGCACAAGGACCTCGGCGGCGCCCAAAGCGGCGTATGCGTTTGCTCGCAAGTGTGTCGACTGGAAGACCCCGCAGGTGGCGAATTCGTCGAGCGCGGCGATCCGCATGCGGTCCTGGGATGCCTGGCGTACCAACGCTCCGAGGCCCCACCATGCTCTTCCCTGGCTGTCGTCGCTTCCAACCTCGTCGGACCATGAGCCGTCGGCGGCCCGACGGTTGTGGAACGTGCCGTCAGGTTTGCGCGAGTCGCGGACGAAACGAAGGTAGGTGTCCGCGAGGTCGGTCAGCTCTTCACCACGTTCACGGGCCACGATCACCAGGGCGCGCCCGTTGTCGTCGTTGCAGTAGCCGTGCGCCGGGCGAGGGATCGTGTATTCGGCGTGCTCCCAGAGTCCGATTTCGGTGGTCAGGGATCGCAGATGGGCGAAATTGGGAGGCGGCAGCGCGCTGCCGCGCCACGAAGGATGGTCCGCTCGGGAAGGGTCATCCAGCGACAAATTGGCGACTTCCGGTCACGGCGCCGAATGGCTCGCTGATGTCGGACAGCGCGGACGCGAACCGCTCGGCCACCGTCGGCCAGTACCAGCCCTCGGCGAGTCGTCCTGCTTCCTGTGCCATGGCCCTCAGCGCCGCGCGGTCAGAGAGAATCCGGCGCATTTCCGCGCCCATGGCGTCGGAGTCGCAGGCAGGGACGAGCGTTCCCGCCCCGCCGGAGAGCAACTCGACAGCATGTGGAAACCTCGTGGCGATTACCGGTTTCGAGGCCGTGATCGCCTCGACGAGGACGCCTGAAGTGATCTGCTCTGGTGACTCGTAAGGGAGGACCACCACGTCGGAGCTACGCACGAGTCGAGCCAGTTCGGGGCGGGTCAAGTAGCGATTGTCGAACTCGACGATCTCATCCAGACCCAGCTGCGAGGTGAGGGCCATGAGGCTTTCCCTGTAGGTCTCCCCGGACCGGAGACGCACCTGGGGATGGGTGGCGCCAAGAATCAAATAGCGGGGGAGTGGCGTCATATGGAGGAGCGATGCGGCAGCTGCAACGGACCACTCCAAACCCTTGCCGGGGCCGATCAGTCCCCAAGTCAGGATCAGCGGACGGTCTCCCCGGGCCAGGGACTGACCGCCGAACTCGAGATCGACGCCGTGCGGGATCACGGCGATCTTCGCGGCGTCGACGCCGTAGCTGGTCACCAGGCGATCGAAAGCAGTCTGACTCATCACCGTGAGCAGCTCCGCTCGCTCGCACATGCCGTCCATGATCTCGCGCTGGTGTGTGGTGGGGTCGACGAGGACGGTGTGGAGGGTCACCGCGGTCGGGACCCGAAGTCCGTCCATGAGAGCGAGGACCTCGTCACCGTCGGTGCCACCGAGGATGCCGAACTCATGCTGGATCGAAATCGTGTCGTATCCGTTCAGGATCGCAATGGCGGTATTCAACGAGGAGCGGTTCCCATTGCGATGACGGAACACCACAGGCGGCTCGGGGCGTGACGACGGGTCGTCCGAGAGATCAACGACCCCAATCCGTGCACGCGGGTCGTTGGCGGAAAGGGCTCCGACGAGGGCTGCCGTGTAGGACGCGATCCCGCAGACCGTTGGCGGAAAGGTGGAAACGAAGCCGATAGAGGGACTTGAAGCGGAGATCGGGGCGCCTTTCTGCAATTGCCGTGGCCGAAGGGGGGGCAGGTCACTGGTCCAGGCAGTTGTTTCCGGTTGGCGGCACCGGGAGTCCGCGAGCATTAGTGAGCGACACTGTTGGCCGCTACTCCCACCCTACCTCCCGGGCCGACCTATGAATCGGGGGTGCCAACAGCTTGCCGTCGGCGCCCGCGACCTCTCGCTAGGGGTTCAGACGGACAGCACCTCTCGTTCGAGCCGGGCGTAACTGGTCTCCATTCCGTCCACCATTCCGGTGTCGAGGACCATGTCCCGCACTTCGATGCTCGGGTAGGTGATGACGATGGTGAGAAGGGTTCCGCCTTCGACCGGACGCAGCGTCATGTCGTTCACCGCCGGCGGGCCATCCATCCCGATCATGCCTTCAGTAGTCACGACACGATGGGGAGGCTGCGATTCCAGGACTTCACCGGTGAACCCGAACCGTTCCCCGGACTCGACGTTCTCCCATTCGTATCGGTAGCTCTCGCCGGGATTGGTCGCGGTGTCGGCGACCGGCATCGTCCACCCATCGGGTCCGAGCAGCCAGCGCTTCACCTTGTCGGGGTCGTGGTGGGCTTCCCAGACCTGCTCGACGGTGCCGCGGATGATCCGGCTGGTCCGGATCTGGGTGTCGTTGAGCAGCTGGAGTTCGGTATCGCGGCCGCCGGCAAACGAGGCGAGGTCTTCGATGACCTCGTCCATCTGAGATATGGCCGAGCGCATTCCATCCTCCATGCCCATCTCGACCAGTTGCTCGAGCTGGGCGACGGATGCGAAGTAGGTGGTGTTGGTGACCCTGGAGCCCTGGTCGGTCTCTTCGAACGCAAAGGTCATGCGCATGCTGGGCATATCGATGTTGGGGGTTCCGTCCTCGTTGGCGAACCCGTCGATCACCTCGAACGACTTGGGCCGGTCGACGACGACGAACTCCCAGAAACCGGCGGACACTGCGCCGTCAGGCCCGTGCATGGCGTACTCCGAGCGGCCGCCCGGGAACATGTCGTGGCGGGTGAACGTGGCCGGCCATTCGACCGGACCCCAGAACTTCTCCAGCTGTCGGGGGTCGGCGTAGGCGTCCCAGAGTCTTTCGACCGGGACGCCGAACTCGGCGACAACGGTCATGGTGAGGTCCTCGGGGTTCTTGGTCACGGATGTGAGGGGCATGGGGGATTCCTTTCGATCAGTCCGAATCGGCGAGGAGGGCATCGAGTCGGTCGACCCGGCCCCGCCAGATCGCTTCGTATGCGTCCATCAGGGCCTGAGCCCGGGCAATGGCTTCGGGATTGCCGTTGACAAGACGCTCCCGTCCGTTGGGCTCCTTGGTCACGAGACCCGCTCCTTCCAGGACGGCGACGTGCTTCTGCACGGCGGCAAATGACATGGCGTAGGAGCCAGCGAGCTCCGTCACGCTGAGCGACCCGGCGAGCGATCGGCGAAGGATGTCCCGGCGGGTGGAGTCCGCCAGGGCTCGGAAGATCCGATCCACCTCTTCGTCGGTGAGCTCGACGCCTGGTGACTGATATACAACCATTTGGTTGTACGTTACTGCAACGGTCAGATGCTGTCAAGCACGAGATCTGCCGTGAGGGTCGGTCGGGAAGCCGGGTCAGCGCCAGCCGAGGGCGGGGGCGATGTGGGCGAGGATGGCCTCGAGCACGTGGGCGTTGTACTCCACGCCGAGCTGGTTGGGGACGGTGAGCAAGAGGGTGTCCGCCGCGGCGATCGCCTCGTCCTCTTTGAGTTGGGAGATCAAGACGTCGGGCTCGGCGGCGTAGCTGCGGCCGAAGATGGCGCGAGTGTTCTCGTCGATCATGCCGATGGTGTCCTGGTCGCCTCGCTCATGGCCGAAGTAGGCGCGGTCTTCGGGCGAGACGAGAGCGAAGATGCTCCGGCTCACCGAGACCCGTGGTTCCCGTTCATGACCGGCCTCTTTCCAGGCCGCTCGATACGCCTCGATCTGTTCGGCCTGCTGGATGTGGAACGGCTTGCCCGTCTCGTCGAACTTGAGGGTCGAGCTCTGCAGGTTGAGGCCCTGCTCGGCCGCCCACGTGGCCGTGGCGTTGGAGGCCGAACCCCACCAGATCCGGTCGACCAGGCCCGGCGAGTAGGGCTCGATGCGGAGCAGACCCGGGGGATTGGGGAACATCGGTCGCGGGTTGGGTTGCGCAAACTGCTCGCCGGCCGCAATCCGCAGGAAGGTCTCCATCTTGTGGCGTGCCATGTCGGCGTCCGACTCACCCTCGCCGGGCTCGTAGCCGAAGGCGCGCCAGCCGTCGATCACCTGCTCGGGGGAGCCCCGG
>CAZGWX010000035.1:0-3354 GCA_964529515.1 uncultured Acidimicrobiaceae bacterium | reverse complement strand
GTCTGCGATGTGGGCGTAGGCCATCGAGATCAGCGCCGACATGGCGCCCCGGCTGTCGCCGATTTCCTCGAAGATGCGGAAGGCTTCGTCAGCGAGCTCCTTCGCCTTGGCGAACATGGCGGGCGCCTGGAAGAGGACTTGGATGCGGGACGCTCCGCCCTCGATCGCAGCGGTCGCCGCGGCGTTGACCCTGCCGATCTCGAGGACCGCCAGCTCCCGAAGCGCGGCCGCCTCACCGGAACGGTCGCCGATGTCGCGGGCGATGTCCAGAGCCCTCCGGTAAGCGGCCTCGGCGGCGTCCTGTTCCACTCCGTCGGCCGGGTAGTACGCCTCGCCGATGGGAGCCCTCGCCCGTGCCTGCCCCAGTTCGAGGCAGGCGGCCAGCTCCAATGACCGGTCGCCAGACTCAACCGCGCCTTCGCATACGGCCAGCGCCAGTTCGGCGGCCGTGTCGTAGTCCTCGGTCGCTCGTGCCGCAGAGGCCCTCCGCAGACGGACCTCGGTGTCGACGGCGCCGTCCCCGAGGCTTGCAGTCAGCGCAGCCATCTCAGCCAGGTTGGCGTGACGCTCCATTCCACGGTCCAGGATCTCGAGGGCGTCGTCTTTCATACGGAGCATCTGGATGCGGTCCTCCGGTTCCGAGGCCGCCGGCAGAGTGGCGTCGATGATCCGGATGCTCTCCTCGGGTGCGGAGACACGCATCGCCGCTCGGGCCGCTTCGAGTGCGCTGGACACGGCCAAAGCCTGGTCGCCTGCCTTTAGGGCGTGAAATGCCAGTGTGGAAAGGCTCTCCGGGTTGGCGTCCTCGACCAGGATCTGGGTGATCGCTCCATGAATCGCTCGCTGCCTCTGTCGGGACGACGAGTCGACGAGTGAGGCCCGAATCTGGTCGTGAGAGAACGAGTAGTCGAACTGGGATCCCTCCGGCAGTTCCACGATGAGCCCGAGATCGACGGCGCCCTGAAGCTCTTCGGCGAACTGCCAGTCGGGTTTTGAAGGTTCGCCGGTGATGATCGCCAGCAGCCGAGACAGGTCGGCCAGCCGGAACTTCCGTCCCAGCAGTCCCGCGTCGGCGAGCAAAGACCGGCACTCCTCCTGGAGCTGGGCGAGCCTGCGCTCGATCAGGGACTGGACTGACGAGGGCACTGCCGGGCCGCTGAGCCGGGTCATGGTCCAGGTGCCGCCGATCAGCTGCAGCGCCTCGGCCTCCCGATAGGCGCGGGCTAGTTCTTCAATGAAGAAAGGGACGCCCTCGGAGCGGGCGTGCAGACTGTTCAGCGTCGGTTCGTCGATCGGAGCGCCGAGGAGACTTTCCAGGAGTTGGCCGGTTTCGAGACGGGTGAGCCGCTGCAGACGGATCACATTGGTCACCCGCATCCGATCGAGGTCGGCGATCAGCTTGCCGGCTCCACCCGAGGCCGAGTCCGAATGGGGCCGGATGGCGATGAGGAGGAAGATCGGACCCGTCGCCAACGTCCTCACCAGATACCGGATCAGCTGGATGCTGTCGTCGTCTGCCCACTGCAGGTCGTCGAACAACAACGCGATGGGGCGCTCACGGGTCAACGCCAGGATCGCCGAAGTCACTTCGTCGAAAGTGCGGAGAACCTGCTCTTGTGGTGTGAGGCCCTCGGACCGGGATCCCCTCCCCGAGATCGCCTCCTGGGCGCGGTCGAGCTGTTCGAGGGCCATCGCCTCCCGGGCGATCGCCGCGGTGCGGGGGGACGTGAGCAGCGATCGGAACAGGAGGAATGGGCCCCGCAGTTCCTCGTCGGCGGTGGCTTCGAGCACCCACAGGGGATTACTGGGGTCGGCTGCCAGGTCGGCAGCCGCCTCGAGGAGCCTGGTCTTGCCGATTCCGGCCTCGCCCTCGACCACCACCGCCTGCAGCCCGCCAGAAGTCGCCGCTTCGAGCCGCTCCCGAATAACCGCCTGCTCGACCGCCCGGCCGACAATGGCGTTGACGGCTCGGGGAGCCGTCAGGTCGAAAGCCGAAGCCGATGCGGCTCGCATTTCCCGTGTCGCCCGTGTCTCGTGTTCCTCGCCGGCACGCCAGAGGACTTCGAACAGCCGCCATCGCTCCGGAAACCCTTTCAGCCAGAAGAGGCCGCGGTCGGTGACCTTGGTGTCGGTGAGGCTGCCCGCGATGTCGGCCACGAGCTGGGAGACGAGGATCTGGCCTCCCTGGGCCTTGGCCGCGATCCGGGCGGCGGCATGGACGGCGGTGCCGTGGGCGTCGCCGGGGGAGTGGGTGACGTCGCCGGTGTTGAGACCCATCCGGACAGACATCGTCAGGTCGGGATGGGCCTGGTTGTGCTCGTCGATCGCTTTCTGGATCGCCACTGCCGTTTCGATGGCCCGATTCGCCGAGGTGAACAGGGCCATGAAGCCGTCACCGAGCGATTTCGATTCGACGACGCCGGACTTCGCCAGCTGGGCTCGGATCAGCTCGTCGTGGGCGTTGATCAGCTCGTTGGCCCGGAAATCGCCTACCCGGACGCGGAGGTCGGTGGAACCCTCCAGATCGGTGAACAGGATGGTGTACGTGCCCTCTGAACTTTGGGTTTGTAACTGGTCCAGGTGCACTCCATCCGGGTAACGAGAACGGTCGCCGACCGGGCGCCTCTAGGCCTCATGGCGTCCCATCCGACGGATCGGGGGAGTGTAATTGTCAATATCCACGCCCGCCGAGGGAGTCGGCGCCACTACTCTCGACACCCTTCATGCGTTGGTCACAGGCACATATCCCCACCCTCCGTGACGCCCCGGCGGATGCCGAGGCCGTCAGTCACCGGCTCCTCGTCCGCGCCGGGTTCATCCGCCAGCTCGCCGCAGGCTCGTACACGATGCTCCCGCTCGGACAGCGGACCCGTCTCAAGGTGGAGCGGATCATCCGTGAGGAGATGGACGCCATCGGCGGTCAGGAGCTGATGCTTCCCACCCTGCACCCCGCCGAGATCTGGAAGCAATCGGGCCGCTACGACCTGATGGGCGACAACCTTTTCCGCCTCAAGGATCGCAAGGACGGCGACATGGTCCTCGGCATGACCGAGGAGGAGATCTTTGCCCTCCTCGCCACCGAGCTGTCGTCGTACCGCGACCTGCCTCAGATCTGGTACCAGATGCACATCAAGTTTCTGGACGATGCCCGGCCCAAGTCGGGCCTCTTGCGGGTCCGGGAGTTCACCATGAAGGACGCCTACACCCTCGACATCGACCAGGCGGGGCTCGACGTCGGGTTCGAGAAGCACCGCGAGGCCTACAAGCGCATCTTCGACCGCATCGGGTTGTCCGCCGTCGACGTCGAAGAGTCTTCGGGGACGATGTGCGGTACGGAGTCGGTCGAGTTCATCC
>CAZGWX010000034.1:0-13604 GCA_964529515.1 uncultured Acidimicrobiaceae bacterium | reverse complement strand
TTGGTCCCCCACGCCGGAAGGCGTGGAGGAAGGTACCGCCGGACGACGGATGGAGTCCGGGGGTGGGGGGCATGAGATCCTCACCGAAAGGTTCAGTCCCACCACCCAACTACGATCGGCTCCAATGCAGGCCGAGTGGCTCACCGATGATGTCCCGGCCGACACTCCCCTCTTCGCCGATCTGAACCCGTCGCAGAGGGAGGCCGTTGCAGCGACCGAGGGCCCGGTGCTGGTGGTGGCAGGTGCCGGCTCGGGGAAGACCCGGGTTCTCACCTACCGGATCGCCCATCTGATCCGAGATCACCAGGTGGGGCCCGACGCGATCCTGGCCATCACCTTCACCAACAAGGCGGCCGACGAGATGAAGCAGAGGGTTGCGGCCCTCGTCGGGGGTGCCTCAAGGCGCATGTGGGTTTCCACCTTCCATTCGGCGTGCGTTCGGATACTGCGGCGCGAGGCGTCACGGCTGGGCTATCGCTCCGGCTTCTCCATCTACGACGATGCCGACTCGCTCCGGCTCATCCGCTTGGTGCTGCGCGACCTCGATCTCGACTCCAAGCGCTTCCCCGAGAAGGCGATGAAGGCCGTCATCTCCAAGGCCAAGAACGAGCTGGTCGACTACGAGTCGTTCGCCGACCAGGGCGAAGGCTTCTATCACGAGCAGGTCGCCGACGTGTACCGCCTGTACCAGCAGCGGCTCCTGGCCGCCTCGGCGATGGACTTCGACGACCTCCTGATGATCACGGTCGAGCTGTTCGCCGCCTTCCCCGACGTCCTCCGGGCCTACCAGGAGCGATTCCGCTACGTGCTCGTCGACGAGTACCAGGACACCAACCGCGCCCAGTACATGCTGGTGCAGCAGCTCACTGCAATGCACCGCAACCTGTGTGTCGTCGGCGACTCCGACCAGTCGATCTATCGGTTCCGCGGCGCCGACATTCGCAACATCCGCGATTTCGAGAAGGACTACCCGGACGCCCGCATCATCGTGCTCGAGCAGAACTACCGGTCGACCGAGACCATCCTCGACGCTGCCAACTCAGTGATTGCCCAGAACACCAAGCGCACCCCGAAGAACCTCTGGTCCGACCGTGGCGAGGGCCTGCCGATCACCCGCTACGAGGCCGAGGACGAACACGACGAGGCCGGGTTCGTGGTCGACGAGATCGACCGGCTCCGCGAGTCCGGGTTCGACCTAGCCGACATGGCCGTCTTCTACCGAACCAACGCCATGTCCCGTGTGGTGGAGGACGTATTCGTCCGCAGGGGCATCCCGTACAGCGTGGTCGGGTCGGTGAAGTTCTACGACCGCAAAGAAGTCAAAGACGCCCTCGCGTATCTCCGGGCCATCGTCAACCCGGCCGACGAGGTATCGGTGAAGAGGATCATCAACGAGCCGAGACGGGGAATCGGGTCGACGACGATTGCCCACGTCGACCGGTTCTCGCAGGGCTCCAAGATCACCTTCTTCGAGGGGTTGCAGCGGGTGGAGGAGATCCCCCAGCTCAACGCCAGGGCTCAACGTCAGGTGCTCGAGTTCGTCGGCCTCATGGACATGCTGCGGGAGAAGGCCGAGGACGGAGGAGTTGGAGCGGCCATGCAGGCGGTCCTCGAAGACACCGGGCTGGTGGCCACGCTCGAGTCGGAGCGCACGATCGAGGCCATGGGCCGGGTGGAAAACCTGAAAGAATTGGCCGGTGTCGCGGCCGAATTCGAGAGCACCAACGAAGGTGCGGTCATCGGGGACGAGGAGTTCGACGACGCCGACAACATCCGGCGCATCGAGCTGTTCCTGGAGACGACCGCGCTGGTCGCTGACATCGATGAGTGGGACGAAGGCGCCGGCGCGGTCACCCTGATGACCCTTCACACGGCCAAGGGTCTCGAGTTTCCCGTGGTGTTCATCCTCGGCATGGAGGATGGCGTGTTTCCCCACATGCGGTCGCTGGGTGATCCCGACGAACTGGAGGAGGAGCGCCGCCTCGCCTACGTGGGGATCACGAGGGCGATGGACCGCCTGTACCTGACGTCGGCTTGGAACCGGATGCTGTTCGGCGGATCGAGCTACAACCCGCCGTCGCGATTTCTCCAGGAGATCCCTGCCCAGCTCATGGAGAAGGCAGCGAAGCGCAAGCTGCGCACACCGGCTGAGAAGGCCGCGTACTCCGGCCCGGTCAGCACAGTGAGCTCAGATCAGATCGGCCCCGGCGACCGCGTTCGTCACGGGAAGTGGGGACTCGGCACCGTGCGCGAGGTGGTGGGGGACGGCGACAAGGCCGAGGCAGAGATCATGTTCGACACCCAGGGAAAGAAGCGGGTCCTCCTCGCCTGGGCCCCACTCGAACGGGCCTAGCACCAAGGACTTTTCCTCGGCTTAAGCGGGGGAGTGCCTCGAAGAGGCGGGTGGGCGCGGCCGACGAGGCCGCCAGGGCTTAGCCCTCGATTACTGCCAAGAGCTCGTGCCAGCTTTTGGCGAACTTGTCCACGCCTTCGCGCTCCAGCGTGCCGACCACGTCGTCGTAGTCGATGCCGAGAGCGCCCAGATGCTCGAGTTGTGCCCGCGCTTCCGCGATGTCGGCTTCGGTGAACGGGTGCGGGTCGGGGTCGCCATGGTCCTGATAGGCGTCGATCGTCTCCAGCGGCATCGTGTTCACCGTGCCGGGGGCCACCAACTCCTCCACATAGAGGAGATCGTCGTAGTCAGGGTTCTTGGTCGATGTGGAGGCCCAAAGAGGTTTCTGCCGGCGCGCACCCTTGGACGCCAACGCATCGAACCGGTCGCCCCCAAAGCGATCGAGATAGAGGCCATACGCGGCACGGGCATTGGCCACCGCCGTCTTGCCGAGGAGGGAATGTGCATCGTCGGTCCCGATCGCTTCCAGGCGCTTGTCGACCTCGGTGTCGAACCGGGAGACGAAGAACGAGGCGACCGAGAACACCTGCCGGGGATCGCCCCCGGCCGCGACAAAGTCCTCGAGTCCAGAGAGGTATGCCTCGATGACGTCCCCGTACCGCGGCAGCGAGAAGATCAGGGTCACGTTCACCGAGATGCCCTCGGCGGTGAGGTCCCGGATTGCGGGGACACCCTCGCGTGTGGCGGGAACCTTGACCAGCAGGTTGGGGCGGTCGACCGCCTTGACCCATTCGCGCGCCTCTTCGACGGTGGCGTGGGTGTCGTCGGCGAGCACCGGAGTCACCTCTACCGAGACGAACCCGTCGCTGCCGTCGGTGTCGGCGTGGACTCGGGCGAGCACGTCACAGGCCCGGGAGATATCCGTAGACATGATGTTGCGGGCGACTTCGGCGGTGGGCAGTCCGGCCTTGCGGAGGTCTTCGACCTGGCCGGTGTACTCGTCGGAGCCGACAATGGCGTTGGCGAAGATCGTCGGGTTGGAAGTGACGCCAGTGACGGCGTCCTCGGTGACGCGGCGGGCCAACTCGCCTGAGTCGAGCATCGCTCTGGAGATCTGGTCCGACCAGATGCTCACGCCCTGGGAGGCAAGTCCGTGCAAGTTGGAGGACATCCTCTGAGAGTACCCGGCTTCGGCCACTGGATTTCTTCGCCACCGCGGTCTTGAGTTCAGGATGTCTCCCCCACGCATGGGGGAGTACTCGAGCGCAGCGAGGGGGAGGGGGTGAGTTCCCAAGTCAAGTACGCGCAAGATGCTTACGACTTGGGAACCGGCCCCCTACCTCCGCCTCCGCTTCGCTCCGGCGCAGGGACCTTCCCCCATCTGCGATGGGGGACAAATCCACCCTGTACCCTCCGTCCTCGTCCCATGCCGCGTCGCATCCTCATCGCCAAGCCGGGTCTCGACGGCCACGACCGCGGCGCCAAGGTGATCGCCCGTGCCCTGCGGGATGCCGGCCACGAGGTGATCTACTCGGGTCTGCATCAGACGCCCGCGCAGATCGCCGAGACCGCAGCTCAGGAGGACGTGGACGCCGTCGGGTTGTCCTCTCTCTCGGGTGCTCACCGGACCCTCTTCCCGCAGGTGATCGAGGAGCTGCGTGCCCGCGACGCCGCGCCGGTCGTGTTCGGCGGCGGTGTCATCCCCGAGGCGGACGTTGCCGAGTTGAAGGAAGCCGGCATCGCTGCCATCTTCACCCCCGGTACCCCGCTCGACGATATCGCCGCCTGGGTGGAGGCCAACGTCCCGGCTTCGTAGGGCCGGCGTTTCGACAAGGAGAAACCAGTTGAAGATTCACGAGTATCAGGCCAAGGAGCTGCTGGGCTCCCGGGGGATTCCCGTCCCGCGGGGCCGGGCGGCCACCACGGTCGATGAGGCCGTGGCCGCCGTACGACCTCTCGTCGAGGAGTCGGGGAACCCGGTGGTTGTGGTCAAGTCCCAGATCCACGCGGGGGGCCGAGGGAAAGGCACCTTCAAAGAGCACCCGGACACCCGCGGTGTGAACGTGGTCACCGCCGGGATCGCCGGTGGCGTCGAAGCCACTGAAGCCGAGGTCCGACGGCTGGCCACCGAGATGCTCGGAAGCACCCTCGTCACAATTCAGACCGGTCCCGAGGGCAAGGCGGTCAACCGCCTGTACATCGAACAGGGCATCGACATCGCCCGCGAGCTCTACCTGGCAGTGTTGCTCGACCGTTCCCGTTCCCGCAACATCGTCATGGTCTCGACCGAGGGCGGCATGGAGATCGAGAAGGTCGCCGAGGAGACACCCGAGAAGATTCTCCGAGCTGAGATCGACCCGGCGTTCGGCCTGATCTCGTTCCAGGCCAACGAACTGGCTCATGGTCTCGGTCTCGACGGTGACGCCGCTGGTTCCTTCACCCGGTTCGTGACCGCCATCGCGTCGGCCGCCACGGACCTCGACACCGATCTCGTCGAGGTCAACCCCCTCGTGGTGACCCGCGACGGCAAGGTGATGGCCCTCGACGCCAAGATGGCCTTCGACGACAACGCCCTGTTTCGCCACCCCGAAGTGGCGGCAATGCGGGACGAGTCGGAGGAGGACCCGTCCGAGATCGCGGCCAAGGTCGCCGGCCTCAACTACATCAAGCTCGATGGCACTGTGGGATGCCTCGTCAACGGTGCGGGCCTGGCCATGGCGACCATGGACACCATCAAGCACGTCGGCGGCGAGCCGGCGAACTTCCTCGACGTAGGGGGCGGCGCCACGGCCGACCAGGTGACAATCGGTTTCCAGATCATCACCTCCGACCCAGGCGTGAAGGGCATCTTCGTCAACATCTTCGGCGGGATCATGCGGTGTGACGTCATCGCCACCGGCATCGTGGAGGCGGTCAATAGGGTCGGCCTCGAGGTCCCGCTCGTGGTCCGCCTCGAAGGGACCAACGTCGCCGAGGGCCGGCGGATTCTCGACGAGTCCGGGCTCGACCTGGTCAGCGCGGACAGCCTTCGTGACGGAGCCACCAAGGTCATGGAGCTGGTCTCGTGAGCGTCCTCGTCGACTCATCGACCAAAGTTCTGGTCCAGGGCCTGGGCAAGACTGGCCACTTCCATACCGACACGGCCATCGCGTACGGCACCCGTATGGTCGGTGCCGTCCACCCGTCCCGGCAAGGCGAGACCGCTGTTTTCGACGGCGAGACCGACCACTCCGGCGTCCCTGGTCGCGACGACACCTATCACGTCGAGTTCCCGATCTTCGCCACCGTCCGCCAAGCGGTCGAGGAGACCGGTGCCACCGTGGCGGTGGTCTACGTCCCCCCGCCCTTCGCCGCCGACGCCATCATGGAGGCAGCCGCAGCAGGTCTCGAACTCGTTGTGGCCATCACCGAGGGGATTCCCGTGACGGACATGATCGTGGCCAAGAGGTTCCTCCAGGACACCGGAACAAGGCTCGTCGGCCCCAACTGCCCGGGAGTGATCACGCCTGGAGAGTGCAAGATCGGGATCATGCCCGGCTCCATCCATCAGCGGGGGCGGATCGGAGTCGTGTCCCGCTCGGGCACTCTCACGTACGAGGCCGTGCACCAGCTGACTCAACAGGGCCTGGGTCAGACCACCGCGGTGGGCATTGGCGGCGACCCGGTGAACGGGACCAACTTCGTGGACGTGCTCGAGATGTTCGAGGCCGACGCCGAGACCGAGGGGGTGATCATGATCGGTGAGATCGGGGGCAGTGCCGAGGAGGAGGCGGCCGAGTACGTCAAGTCCATGACCAAGCCTGTCGCCGGCTTCATCGCGGGTACGACTGCTCCTCCGGGCAAGCGGATGGGCCATGCCGGCGCCATCGTGTCGGGCGGTTCAGGCACTGCGGAGGCGAAGATCGCCGCCATGACCGACGCAGGAATCGTGATCGCCGAGACACCGTCCGACATGGGGGAGGCGATGGCGCGTGCTCTCGGCTGAGAACTTGGCGTCCATCGAAGCGGACGGAAGGGAACTCGGTCGTGTGGTCCGCGCCGATCCGAACACACCGGTGCCCCAGTACCCCGGCTGGCTTCTCTCCGATCTCGCCCAGCACGTCGCCTGGGCTCAGGGAAGAGTCGTGACCATCTGTCGGGACGCACCAGCCGAGCGCATCAAAGGTCCGCGCCTCCCCGAAGGCACTGACCCCGCCGACTGGTATGACCAGACCCTCGAGGAACTGCTCGGAGCCCTCAGCAAAGCTGACCCGGCTACCTCAGTTTGGGGGCTGAACGACATGGCGACCATCGGGTTCTGGGAGCGGCGAATGGTCATCGAGACCGCCATCCATCTCTGGGACGCGAGGCAGAGTGTGGATGCGCCCGAGCCCCTCTCCGACCATGCTGCCATCGCGGGGTTGGACGAATATCTGGAGCGGGTCACATGGCTTGGTCGTCTGCCCACTATCGAAGTGGAAGCCGTCGATCTCGGTCGCGCGTGGCGTTATGGGGAGGGCGAGCCGGTCGCCAGCGTCTCAGGTAGGGCGTCGGACCTCCTCCTTAGGCTCTACTCCCGGCGATCGAGTGTCGTCCTCCCCGAGGAATGGGCTACGACTCTCGACTCGGCGCCCGCCCCTCCCAAACCCTGACGCGCTCGCCTCGTCGTGAGAGCGTAGAGTGGGGGTCATGACTCCATGGATCATCGGCGGGATCGTCGTCCTGCTGCTCATCATTTTCGTCTCCATCTACAACCGGCTGGTCGGAGCGCGCAACCGCGTCGACAACGCTTGGGGCCAGGTCGAGGTGCAGTTGAAGCGCCGGTACGACCTGATCCCCAACCTGGTGGAGACGGTGAAGGGATACGCGTCCCACGAGCGGGCAACCTTCGAGAACGTGACCGCCGCCCGCAGCGCGGCGCAGAGCGCGCAAGGCCCGGCGGAACAGGCTCAAGCCGAGGGCTTCCTCACCCAGGCTCTGCGCCAGCTGTTCGCCGTTGCCGAGGCGTATCCGGAGCTGCGAGCGTCGGAGAACTTCGCTTCGCTGCAGGCCGACCTCACTGACACCGAGAACAAGATCCAAATCTCCCGTCAGATCTACAACGACACGGTCCTCACCTATAACAACGTGGTCCAGCAGGTCCCCACCAACATCGTGGCCGCCATGACCGGTTTCCGCGCCCGGGAGTTCTTCGAGGCCGGACCCGAGGCGGAGACAGCTCCGACCGTCGACTTCGGGTGATCCGGCGCAAGGTCCTCGCGGGCCTCGCCGCCTTAGCCCTGCTGGCAATTCCGGCGCTTCCGGCGCTAGCCGATTCGTACTGGATCGCCGACGCCGATGTCACGGTGGTGGTCAACGACGACGGATCCCTGGATGTCACCGAGGTGATCGGGTACGCGTTCAACGGCTCGTTTTCCGGGGCCTACCGGGACATCCGCATCCGCCCCGGGGAACGTGTTGAGGTCTTCTCGGTCTCCGACGAGTCGCGGGCCTATTCGATCGGCGGCTGCGTCACACTGGGTTGTTCCTCTCCCGCGGGCAGCTACGGAGTCGACGAGATTCCCGGCTTCGTACGGGTGGTCTGGCACCACTCGTCCGACAACGAGGTCCGGCACTTCACGATCAAGTACCGGATGGAAGGCGTCGCCACCGCTTACGACGACGTGGTCGACGTCAACCTCCAGGTCTGGGGTGATCGCTGGTCCGTCGGCGTCGACGACCTGAACGCCCGGATGACCATTCCCCCGGGCGCCCAGGCCGACCAGGTGCGGGTCTGGGGCCATCCCCAGGGCGTCAACGGCGAGACCTCTCTCGGTGACGACCGCGTCAGCCCGACGCTCCAGGCCAGCGGGATCCCTCCCGAGCAATGGGTGGAGATGCGCGTGGTCTTCCCCACCAGCCTCCTCGATTCCACTTCCGGTGCCCGCGTGGTCGACGGAGACGGGCTCGGGGCCATCGTCGAAGAGGAACTGCGCTGGGCCAACGAAGAGGCCGCCCGGGCCGAAGCAGCCCGCCGCGGCGCGATCTGGGGCCTCGCCGCCGCGGCCGGGATGTCCCTCGGACTCGGGGGCCTCGTTTACCTCCGCTTCGGGAGGGAGCCCCGCGTCAACTACGACCGGGAGTACGAGCAGGAGCCGCCGAGCGATCTGTCGCCGGCGGAAGTTGGGGCCCTCCTCACCCAGGGATACGTCAACGAGAGGGAGTTCACGGCCACGCTCTTCGACCTGATCCGCCAAGGTCACATCAAGGCAGAGCCGACCCAGGTGGTGAGGTCGACCTGGGGAGGGCTGAAGCAGGAGAACATTTCCGACTTGCTGTTGGGCGTGGAAGGTGAGCCCGCGGGGCTGCGCGACTTCGAACAGTCGGTGATGACGGTGGTGAAGCGGGTTCTCGCCGATGGCCCGCAGCCTCTCCACGAGTTCAGGACCCTCATCCGTGAAGACGCTTCCGCCAATGCCACCACCTACCAGTCGTTCCGCTCCCGTGCGATTGCCGCGGTGAAGCGGAAGTCGTTCCTCGACTACACGGGATCCAAGGTGGCGGGCCTCGTGATCCTCGGGGTGATCCTCCTCGTCGTCGGGAGCTTCTTCATCCTTCCGAGGGTCATGGGCGACCAGGTCACGGGGGCAACGACGCCGGTGATCGTTCTCTTCGGGATGGTCATTGGGGCCATTCTCCTCATCGTCATCCTGGCCTTCCGCAAGGTTCGCGTGAAGAAAACGCCCGGAGGAGCCATGGAGGCCGCCCGTTGGGAGGCCTTCCGCCGGTACCTGACCGACTTCTCCAGGCTCGAAGAGGCCCCGGTCATCTCGCTCGACCTGTGGGACCGTTACCTGATCTACGCCATCGCATTCGGTGTGGCCGAGGAAGTGCTGGAACAGGCCCGGCTCCACGCGCCCCCGGAACTGGAGCAGGCGTCCTCGATCTATTGGTACGGGAACTACGGGTACTCCGGAGGCTCGACCGAGAACGCGTTCGCGGGCATCTCCTCGGCCCTGTCGGGCGCTTTCACACCGCCGCCCTCGACGAGCGGCTCGGGCGGTGGCGGTGGGTTCTCCGGTGGTGGGGGAGGCGGCGGAGGAGGCGGCGGAGGAGGCGCCTGGTAGCCATGCGGCGGCTGGCCACAGCTGCGGTCCTGGCCCTGACCCTGATCGCGGCCGTTCCGGCCGGCGCGGCCGACGACATCCTCCCGGAGTACGACGGCCAGGGTTTCGTCGATCTCTACGACTACGCCGTCGCCAACACTCTCCCCAACCTCGCCTACCCGGACAGCCGCCCTCGTGTCACCGGTGACGCCGACCTCGACGAGCGGATCTGGACGCGCGCATTGGAACGGGGCTACCGGCTACGCCCCGCGGCGACGGGAACTCTTATCAGCGTCGGAGGCGCCCGCGTGCAGCCTGAGGCCGCAGAAGCCTGGACCGCGCTGCGCGATGAGATCCGCGCTGCCGGCCTCGGCTTCGGTGTGTCGTCCGCTTACCGCTCCCCGGAGACTCAGCGGTCGACCTTCCTATCGCACCTCTCCGGTTCCTCAGACTCGGCCATTGACGCCGCGCTGACCTGGTGGTCGATCCCCGGGACGTCCAAACATCACAGCGGGTACGCCCTCGACTTCCGCTACCCGAACGGCTCCTTCGGCCAATTTCGCGGGTCACCCGCGTACGACTGGATGGTCGAGGACAACTTTGCACGCCCCAAACGCCACGGCCTGATCCCTTCCTACCCGGACGACGTCACCAACCAGGGGCCCAACCCTGAGCCGTGGGAGTTCGTCTGGGTGGGTACCGGCCTCGTCCGTTGCGGTATCCCCCAGGCAGTGCCAGGGATTGTCGGCCCGGCAGCGGCCGTTATGCGGGACATTGGCCGGTGCCCCGGAGGGCAGGATGCTGTGGAAGTGCCTGAATGGTTGGCCGACTGACCGCACGCAACCCGGCCCGTCGATAAGAATTGACCCGTGGCCATCGACTGGCGCGCGGAGGACCCCGGTCTTCCCGTCTACTTCGGCCAGTGCTCCAACGGGGAGTACGACCCGGAGCCGGTGACGCCCGTGCGCACCGCGATGGCCGACCTGGCACGCGCCGAGATCGACCGGGCCATCGTCCAGACGGGGATGAGCCGCCGCCAGTTCCTCCGGTCCGCCAGCGCCGTTGCAATCTGTCTCATGGCGGTGGACCAGGCCGTGTCGGCGGCGCGAGGTTTCAAACCGGGCACCTTCTACCCTTTCGACCCCTCATCCCGGCTGGATACCGAGGCGGCCCGGGCCGTCCTCGGCGCACCGGCGTGGGTGTTCGATGTCCAGGGGCACCTCCTCGAATACGACCTCGACCCGTCGACTCGTGGCAACTGGTTCTGGGGATCCCAGTTCCCGCAGGCGAGGTGTGAGGAAGAGGACGATCCGCGGGCCTGCTTCGCCACCAACCACTTCCTCGAGGAGCTGTTCATCCGATCGGACACCACGATGGTCGCCCTGTCGGGCCTGCCCATCAACCCGGAGGGCAGCCCTCTCTCCAACGAGGTCATGGAGGAGACTCGCCAGCTCGTGGTAGCGCTTTCCGGCGACGAGCGGGTGGTGGTCAACGCGTTGGTGCTGCCGCAGACCGCGCCCATCGCATCGGTCCTCGACGAGATGACACGCACGGTGTCCGAGCATCGGGTGGCGGGGTGGAAGACCTTCACCCACTTCCCTTCCGGCATGGGCTGGTGGCTCGATGATCACGACCCCAACCTCCCCCAGGTGGGGGATCGCCTTCTCGATCATCTCGTGGCGATCGGCACGCCGATCCTGTTCTGTCACAAGGGACTGTCCAACAACACCCGGTTCGGATCGCCTGCCGACGTGGGCCCGGCCGCGGCGCGCCACCCCGATGTCTCGTTCGTCATCTACCACTCCGGGTTCGAGGTGGCCGTGAGAGAAGGTCCCTACACCGAGGCAAGTGCCGATCGCGGGGTCAACCGCCTTATCTCGTCGATCCGGAGCGCGGGCATCGCTCCGGGCTCGAACGTGTACGCCGAGCTCGGGTCGACCTGGTGGCACCTGTTGCGTCGTCCCGACGAGGCGGCCCACGTCATCGGCAAGCTCTTGCTCACATTCGGCGAGGACAACATCCTCTGGGGCACCGACTCCATCTTCTACGGGTCACCCCAGGGCCAGATCGACGCCTTCCGCGCCTTCCAGATCCCGTTGGCGATGAGGGAACAACACGGGTACCCCGAGCTCACGGAGCGGGCGAAGGCCAAGATTCTGGGTTGGAACGCTGCCCGTCTCTACGACATCGAGCCAATCACCGAGCCGGTCGGGTTCACCGTCGACGAGTTGGAACTGGCCCGCATCGACCACCCCGTGCCGACCCGTCCGTGGGGACCGGCCACGACCCGGGAGGTGCGAGAGTTCCGTCTCCACCACCAAGGCTGGCCCTGACCAAGAGCCCGCGGCGAACCGATAGGCCTGACAACTGCGGGGCCCTCAGTCCGGTCCGCTTGACAACAAGTTGCCATACTTGTCATTTGTCGGGAGTGGTTATTAATATCGAACACATGTTCGACACATCCACTGTCGGACTCGGAGCGGGAGAGTCAACAAACCAGGTCGAGAGCGAAGAACAGCTGATCCGTCGTCTCACCGCGGAGTTCCTGGCAGCACCCGACCCTGAACCTTCGGCACCGGAATGGGTGCACGCCGGCGGCAGACACGACACCTTCCCCGGACACCTCGCCACTCTCCCGACCGACATGGCATTGGCGGCCATCGTGTTCACCACTGACCGTTCCCAAATCTCCGCTTACGACCTGGTCCGTCTTCTCCAAGCGGAAGACCGGCTCCTCTCGGCGATCCAGGCGCAGCGGTCTCAGACCATCGGAGAGATCACAGACGTTTACGGAGACCCCGATGCGGCGGCGGCGGAGATCGGGGCGGCTCTTCATCTCACCCGCCAGGCGTCTGAAACCGAAGTGGAACTGGCCCGACAGCTCGCCAAACAGCCGCCGGTCTGGGATTTGTTACGCACCGGCGCCATCGACATCCGAAGGGCCAGGGTGATCGTCGATGGTCTTCGAAGCGTCGAAGACGAGGTTGCGTCACAAGCTTTGGACCGGATCCTCCCAGAAGCTGCGGAACTGACCACCGGCCAACTCCGATCCCGGCTCTCCCGAATCTGTATGGAACGAGACCCCCAGGCTGCCGCCGATCGCTACCAGGCCGGCACAGAACAACGCCGGGTGGTGCTGTCCGCCAATCCGGACACCACCGCCAACCTGATGGGATACGACCTACCCGCAGACCTCGCCGCCGCCGCCGCCAAACGGATCAACTGGCTCGCCCGAAAAGCCAAAACCAGAAACGACCCCCGCACCCTCGACCAGATCCGAGCCGACGTCTTCTTGGACCTCCTCACCGGCCGAGGCCACATCATCGACGGAACCCTGACAGGAGCGCCCGCCGGTCAGGTCGACATCGTCGTCGATCTCAACACTCTGACCGGAGAATCGGACCTACCCGGCCACATCCCGGGCTATGGCCCTGTCGTCGCCGAAATCGCCCGCAAAGTCGCCGAACACCAACTTGACTGCAAGTGGGAGTACAGCGGCACCGACCAAGGCCAACCCCTCGCCACCGGCACCATCCGCCGCCGGCCCACCACCGCCATGAAACGCCATCTCAGAGCCCAACACCCCACCTGTGTGTGGCCCGGATGCCGCATGCCCGCCCGAAACTCCGACCTCGACCACCTGAAACGATGGGAACACGGCGGGGCGACCACCATCCGCAACCTGGCACCACTCTGCGACAAACACCACAGCCTCCTCGACAAAGGGTGGCACTACGAACCCAAAGCTGACGGCGGCTACAAGTTCACCAGCCCGCTCGGACACACCTACATCTCGAGCGGACGTTCGCCGTAGCTCTTCGGACGCTCCGGCCTGGCTCCTATCGGAGGGCGTAAAAGGCCGAGAAACGGTTCGTGATGTCGTCGAGTGGCTCGAAGCTGGAGAAACCGGCCTCCCGAGCCATCTGTTCGGCTCGCTGGCGGCCCCAGCCGGCGCCGAGCCCGGCGCCCCCTATTGCCAGCGACTGGGTCATGCAGTGGAGCAGGGAGATCCCGTAATTGATGACACCGATGTCGCCAATGTTCTCGTCGAGGTCCGAGGACATGTTGGGTTCCATCATCAGGTAGACCCCTCCCGGAAGGAGGGCCTCCCGGATTCGGCGCAACGCCGCTCCGGGGTCGGCAAGGTCGTGGATCACGTCGAAAGTGGTGACCAGGTCGTACTCGCC
>CAZGWX010000033.1:0-11748 GCA_964529515.1 uncultured Acidimicrobiaceae bacterium | reverse complement strand
GTGGCGTCAGTGACGCCTTCGAGTGCAACCGTGGTCCCCATCCTCTCGTCGCGACAGGGTATGACGGTCCTTGTCGGCGACTCCGAGGGCACCCTGCTTCCCCAGACCGGCTCCGACCTGATGCGTCTCGAGATGTTTGGTGCCCTGCAACCCGTCCTCCAGGGGGAGACCGTGCTCACCTCATCGGGGTCGCTTCGGTTCCCGGCAGGCTGGCTGGTCGGTGAGGTCGTCGAGGACTCCCAGCCCTCTGTGGACGTGCTCACTGCACCGGTGCGCCCCTTTTCGTCCTCGGATGCACTGCGCGTCGTGGTGGTCCTCGCCTGGCCCCCCGATCCGATCACCGCCAGCTCCCCGCCGACGACGACCACCACGACGACGGTCCCCTCCAGTACCACCACCCTGCCTGACGGCTCGACGTCGACGGACCCGGGGGAGGGGGACGCATGAGGGTCCCACGAGCCCCGATGATCGTGGCACTCATCGTGTTCAGCGTGGTCCTGCAGACGACGCTGCTCGGCCAGATCCGGCCGTTCGGGCCCGACCTCGTGCTGCTCATGGTCATCCTCTTCGCCCTCACCCGGACGCGTGTGGAGTTGATCCTGTTGATCGCTTTCGCGGCCGGCTTGATTGTCGACCTGGTGGGAGCTTCGCTGGTCGGCCTGCGTGCGGTGGCTTACATCACCGTGGCGTACACCGCGATCCGGACGGCGGAGCGAGCCGAGATCGGGCGCCTCGCCATGTCCGTTTGGTCCGCGGTGCTCACGTTCATGGGGCTGGCGTTGGTCGTCATCATCGGCACCCTCTTTGGCCAGACGAACCTTGTCGGGCCCGACATCGGCACCCGCATGATCGTCATCCCTCTGATCAACGCAGGACTCGCCGCGCTGATGGCCCCACTGTTCGTCCGCATGATCGACCGTGACGCCGGGATGTTCAGGTTCACATGAGATTCGCAGTACGGGTCGGCATCGTTGGGCTGGTCTTCATCAGCATGTTCTCGCTGGTCGGGCTGCGCCTCTGGTTCATCCAGGTCGCCGAGGGACCTGCGGTTGCCGCCGCAGCCACGGAGCAGACTTGGATCCAGCGCTCCGTCTACGCGCCCCGCGGCGACATCTACGACCGGGACGGGACGATCCTGGCGACCAGCCGCATCGTCCCCGCCGTGGTCGTCGACCGAACCTTCATCCAGCCGGATCAGGCGGAAGGCGTGATCGACCGGCTGGCCACCCTGCTGGCCATGGACCGCACCATCCTGGCCGACCTGTACGAGCGCGCCGGTATCAATGGCAGGTTCGAGGTGACCACAGTGTCCGCCGATGTCGCGTACCGCGTCAACGAGCAACTGGACGAACTGCCCGGCGTCGAGGTGATCCGGGTGCCGGAGCGGATCTACATCAACGGTCCCACCGCCTCGCACACCCTCGGTCACCTCGGTCTCCCGGACGCCTCCGACGTCGAGGCCAACCCCGACCTCGATCCCACGGTGCGCGTCGGGAAGCTCGGCATCGAGAGGTTCTACGACGACTTCCTGCAGGGCGTCCCGGGCACTGAGGAGTACCGGGTCCGGAGGGGGCAGATCATCGATACCCGGCCCTCGGTAGCGCCCACCCAGGGGAGCTCGGTCGTGCTCACCATCGACCTCGGCCTCCAGGAAGTCGTGGAGATGGCCCTGGAGGAGGGCATCGCCCTCTCCAACGAGGTCAAAGACCAGGACCGGGCCGCCGACCGCGAGGTGTTCAGTGTGACGGAGCGGGGAGCGATCGTCGTTCTCGACGCCGAGACCTTCGACGTCATGGCGGCTGCGTCATACCCGGATTTCGACCCCAACTTCTTCGTCGGCGGCATCGACTCGGACCGGTTCGCCGAGCTCAACGAGACCAGGGCCTTCAACAACCTCGCCACCAACGGCCTGTACCCCCCGGCGTCGACCTTCAAGGCGATCACCTACACAGTGGCGAGGGAGGAGAGCCTGCCCTTCCCGACCGACACCGAGGGGGCCGACCCCGAGAAGCGGGAAGTCAACTGTGATGGGACCCTGGAACTGCCCCAGCTCGCCGACGGGACCCCTCAGGTGAAGACCGACTGGTACTACCCCCGGACCTATGGGTGGCTGGGGCTCGACTCGGCTCTCGAGATCTCCTGCAACATCTACTTCTGGACCCTCGGCCTCGGCACCTATCAAAATTACAGGGCCGGCGACCCCAAGGAGACCGTCATCCAGGACTGGGCCAAGCAGCTCGGATACGGGTCTCCGACCGGAATCGACCTCGCCAACGAGGCGGCCGGTGTGGTCCCGACCCGCGAGCTGTTCGAGGAGTGGAAGGAGTTCCAGCTCGAGAACCCCGATCGTCCGCCGCGGCTCGACCCGAGCCGGCTCGAGATAGCCAGCCCATGGCTCGGCGGTGACCTGATGGATTTCGCCATCGGCCAAGGTGCCTTCACGTCCACGCCGCTCCAGGTGGCGGTGTCCTACGCCGCGCTGGTCAACGGCGGGAACGTCTACGAGCCCCGACTCGCCAAGGAAGTCCGGCACCCCGACGGCTCGGTCGACCCGATCGACACCGTGCTACGCCACCAGGTCCCCATCAGTGAGTCGACTCGCCGCTCACTTCTCGACGATCTCCACCGTGTGGTCTCATCGGGAACCGCACGGGGCGCGTTCGCCGACTTCGGTGAAGGTCTGGATCAGATCGGCGGGAAGACGGGAACCGGGCAGTCGGTGAAGACCCGTGACAACCACGCCTGGTTCGTGGGGGTGACGCCGATCGACAACCCCAAGTACGTGGTGGTGGTCCTCCTCGAGGAGGGCGGCTCCGGCGGTGGTGTGGCGGCCCCGGTCGCCAGGCACATCCTGCAGTACCTCACCGGCAACGAGCCGACGCCGATCGTCCAGGGCGACAGGGCCGACTGATGACTGTCCTGAGCCGCATCCGCGAGGTCGGCGTGATCCGGCGGGGTAATCGTTCGGACCGCATCCTCGTTGGTGTCGTGGTCGCACTCTCCGCGATCGGACTCCTCATGATCTACTCGGCGACGAGAAGCGGCGGCACCTTCACAATGGAGCGCCAGATGATCTTCGTCGCCGCCGGCCTGATCATCTTCTTGGTCTTCTCCAACATCGACTATCGGGAGTATCGGGTCCTGCTCCCCATCATCTCGGTGGTCACCATCGTGCTGCTGATCGCCGTGTTCTTGTTCGAGCCGGTCGCCGAAGACGGGGTCGGCCAGGCCCAGCGATGGATCCCGCTCGGCTTCTTCAACCTTCAGCCGTCCGAGTTCGCCAAGGTCGTGGTCATCCTGGCCCTTGCCAGCCTCCTCGCACCGCCGGCTCGGGGCGACGATCTCCAGCGAAACCTGACATGGAAGAAGATGGGGCTCGCATTGCTGGTGGTGGGCATTCCCGGAGCGATCATCTACCGTCAGCCCGACCTCGGCACGGCCCTGGTGTTCGGCTTCATCTTCCTCGTGCTCGTCTTCGCCGCGGGGGCGTCGTGGCGTCAGATGCTCACCCTGGTCGGGGCCGGTGGGCTGGGTGTCGTTGCGGTGCTCCAGCTCGGTCTGCTCAGCCAGTATCAGCTCGAGCGGCTCGAGTGCCTTGTCAACCCGGCCAGCGACCCGCTCGACATCTGTTATCAGCTCGGGCAGTCGATGCGGGCGATCGCCTCGGGTCAGTTCTTCGGCACCGGCTTCCTGTCCGACGGGAGCATGACCTCGTTCGAATACGTCCCCGAGCAACAGACTGACTTCATCTTCACGGCGGTGGCCGAGCAGTTCGGCCTGCTGGGCGGGCTCGTCGTCCTCGCCCTGTTCGCAGTCCTCGTCTGGCGCCTTCTGGTCATCGCGACCCACGCCCGGGACCGCTTCGGCGCCCTGGTCGCGGTGGGGACTGCCGCCATGATCATGTTCCACGTCTTCGTCAATATCGGGATGACGATCGGCATCATGCCGGTCACCGGCCTACCGTTGCCGTTCCTCAGCCAGGGCGGCTCGTTCTATCTGTCCATGGCCCTGTCACTTGGCATCGCCAACTCCGTGTGGCTGATGCGCACGCCCGTGCCGACAGAGAACCAGCTTCTCTAGCGCGACCTGGGGTAGGCATACGGGTCCGGGGCGGCGACCTGACCTTTGCCGATGTGCGGGAGCCAGTACTTGGAACGCAATCAAGCTCGTGACCGCTGGCGGGGCGGTCACCGGCTCCCGTGAGGACGGCTAGTGGTCAGTACTTGGTACTTAGACTGAATACCTGTCACTCATACCGGAGTCTCCCGGTCTCGCGGGATGTTCATCCAGGTACCAAGTACCAGATACCAAGTACGGCGAACGAAGTGAGCCCGTTACGCTCGCAGCCGATGATGCGACGCACGCAGGGCGGTTGGGTCGAAGTGATCTGCGGCCCCATGTTCTCGGGGAAGAGCGAGGAGCTCATCCGTCGGGTGACCCGCTCGCAGATAGCCAGGATTCCGGTCCAGGTCTTCAAGCCCGCCATCGATGACCGATTCGGGGTGACCCAGGTGGTATCGCACTCCGACCTCAGAATCGAGGCGGTCCCGGTGGCTGACTCGCTCCACCTTCTCCGCTCCATCCACGAGTCCACTCGCGTCATCGGAATCGACGAGGGCCAGTTCTTCGACGACGGCCTCGTCGACATCGTCGACAACCTGGCCGCCACCGGCCATCAGGTGATCGTCGCCGGTCTGGACACCGACTACCTCCGCCGGCCGTTCGAGCCCATCCCCACCCTGTGCGACCGCGCCGAGTACGTCAACAAGATGCTCGCGGTCTGTCACCGCTGCGGCGGCCCGGCCCTCTACACGCAGCGGATCGTGCAGTCCGACGATCTCGTCGTCCTCGGTGCCCAGGACGCCTACGAGGCACGCTGTCGCATGTGTTACGACCCGAACGAACCCGAGCAGCCGAGCCTCGGTCTCGAAGGGTGAGCGGAGAGCACCGTCCGTTCTGGTAGAATCTCCCTGTCCTTCGGACACCGCACATCCCCTGTTTTCTCGGAGTGTCGCTGGTGACAGCCATTTCTTCGGTGGTCGAGTGCCACCCAGGTGAGATCGGTCCCCTCCCGGGATCAGCTCTCTGCCGTCCGTCGGACTTCGTCTTCGCCCGTAGGTCGCCCGCCAGGAATGGGTCCGCCTCGGCGCACATCGCAATCATCCAGAGGAGTGAAAGTCAATGGCTCTGTTTCGAAAGAGGGCCCCGGAAGTCATCCGCGTCTCTACAGACGGGAAGGTCGAAGAGCGCAAGACGCTCAACGTAAGAGGCAGCAAGGTCGAGGTTCGCCGGGTCCAGGAAGCGCCGGCCACAAAGCCTAAGCGTGAGAAGGAACGTCGCGGTCGCCAGCAGCGGTCGTCGACACCGAAGCCGAAAAACGGCATCTCGACGTCGCGGGCCTCGGTGCGTCGCCAGGTCGACGAGGAGATCATTGTCCCCGTCGAGTCGGCTCGGAAGCAGATGCTGGTAAGCGTCAATGGCAACCAGACCCAGATCGTGATGCTCGAGGGCCCGGTGCTCGTCGAGCACTACGTCGCCCGTGAGGACGCGGGGACGGTGGCGGGAAACATCTATCTCGCCGTCGTTCGCAACGTCCTCCCCGGGATGGAGGCCGCGTTCCTCGACTTCGGGGCAGCCAAGAACGGCGTGCTGTACGCATCGGACGTCAAGGTGCCTGCCGGCTCCAAGGGCAAGCGCATCGAGCAGGTCATCAAGGAGGGCGACGAGGTGCTGGTGCAGGTCACCAAGGACGCCATGGGCGCCAAGGGTGCCCGTCTCACTGGTCTGCCGTCCCTCCCCGGTCGTTACCTCGTGCTGGTTCCGGACTCCGACAGCATCGGCATCAGCCGCCGCCTCCCCGACGAGGACCGCAATCGTCTGCGTGAGATCATCAACAAGGTGCGTCCTGCCGGGTTCGGCGTCATCGTGCGCACGGCAGCCCTTCATGCCAGCGCCGAGGAGTTGGCGGCCGATATCTCCCGCCTCCTCAAGGAGTGGGATCAGATCCAGGAGGAGGCCCAGCGCGGCGGGGGCCCGAGACTGATCCACCAGGAGCCAGAGCTCCTGATCAAGGTGATCCGGGAGCATTTCACGGCCGACTTCCGCAAGCTCCTCATCGACGACCGCAAGGCCTACGACCTGGTCGTCCGCTATCTGCAGTCGACAGCTCCGGACCTCGTGTCCAAGATGCAGCACTACGAAGACGAGATCCCTCTTTTCGATCGCTACCACGTCGACGACCAGCTGAAGAAGGCCCTCGACCGCAAGGTCTACCTGCCTTCCGGCGGTCACCTCGTGATCGACCGCACCGAGGCGCTCACGGTGATCGACGTGAACACCGGGAAGTTCGTCGGGTCATCGAACCTGGAGGAGACGGTCCTGCAGAACAATCTGGAGGCTGCCGAGGAGATCGGGCGGCAGTTGCGTCTCCGCGACATCGGAGGGATCATCGTGATCGACTTCATCGACATGGAGTCGATTGAGAATCAGCAGAAGGTGTTGCGCCGTCTCAAGGAGACGCTGGCAAGGGACAAGACCCGGACCCAGGTCTTCGACGTCTCCCATCTCGGGCTGGTCGAGATGACCCGCAAGAACGTGTCAGCCGGCCTCCTCGAGCACTTTTCCCGGAAATGTGAGCACTGCGCGGGCCGGGGGATCATCGTCGAGGAGTCGTTCCGCCCCAAGGCGGCACCTGTGGGCCAGGCGTCTGTGGAGGCTGAGGCTTAGAGCTAAGGAGTATTCCGTACGCTGTACTCCGTACGCGTCGTCAGCCCCGGGACGACGAAGCTTGTTTGCCGACTCTGAGCTAAACGGACACGGAGTACGGAATACGGAGTACTTCCTTCCCTTGTTAGAATTCGTCGTCACCCCACTTCGTGAAGGTTCCAACATGTACGCCATCATCCGCACCGGCGGCAAGCAGGCCAAGGTCAAGGCCGGAGACGTGCTCGATATCGAGCGCGTCAAGGGCGCTGATGACAGCCTCGAGTTTGCGCCACTCCTCGTCGTCGACGACGAGGGCAATGCCGTGTCCGACCGGTCGGTGCTGGCCAAAGCCACGGTGACCGCCAAAATCCTCGGCGAGTCCGCCGGCGACAAGGTCGAGATCTTCAAGTACAAGAACAAGACGGGCTACCGGCGACACCAGGGCCACCGCCAGAAGTACACCCGCATCGAGATCACCGGCATCAAGCTGCCCGGCGGCAAGGCCAAGGCCAAGGCCCCGGCCAAGAAGGCCGAGCCTGCGGCTTCGGAAGAGGAGTAGAGACAATGTCCAAGACCAAAGCAGGCGGCTCGTCCAAGAACGGGCGTGACTCGAAGGCCCAGCGCCTCGGTCCGAAGGTGTTCGACGGCCAAACCGTGAGCGCCGGCGCCATCCTGGTCCGCCAGCGCGGCACCCGGATCCACCCCGGCGAGAACGTCGGTCGTGGCACTGACGACACTCTGTTCGCCATGGCCAGCGGGGTCGTCAAGTACGGCTCGCGCGCCAACCGCCGCCAAGTCTCAGTACTGCCCGAATAGTCGTTTCCGACTCCCGGCCACCGCCCCGTCTCGTTAGGGTCGCCGGGTGACCGGTCGCCTCGCTGCAACGCTGACCGTGGTGCTATTGGTGAGCGCCTGCGCGTCATCGGCACCGACCACTTCGACTTCGCTCATACCGGCGGCGTCGACGTCTCTCGCTCCCACAACGACAATGCCTCCCGAGGAGAGATGGTTCTCGGTCGACGGTGACCATTTCGTGGACGCCCGCACCGACGAGGTGTTCGTCCCCATAGGCGTGAATCTGCTCCGGAAGACTGGTGGTGGGGGGCCGGACCGCTTGTTCCAGGCCGGCTACGACCCTGTCTGGGTCGACGAGCAGCTGACCGCCCTCACCGCACTCGGGTTCAACACCGTGCGCTTCTTCCTCGACATGTGCATGGAGTGCACGACGACTTCAGCGGGAGTTCGCCCCGAGTACCTCGATGCGCTCTCCGACCTGCTCACGCGGATCGAAGCACGCGGGTTGGCCGCCCTGCCGACCTCCAACGACGTGCCCGATCCCGGCTTCAGCGATCGGCTGCCGTGCTGCGAACCGTTCGGCGGCTACCGCAACTCGCTCTACTTGAGCCCCGAAGGCCACCGGATTGCCGTGGAGTATTGGACCGAACTGATTGCTGGCGTCCGGGAGCGGGGTGCTCCGACCCATCACATCCTTGGCTGGCAGCTAGCCAACGAGCAGTTCGTCCTGCGTGACGTTGCACCGATCAGCCTGATGACCAGCGTCGTTACCACGGCGGACGGGAACACCTACGACCTGGCTGACGACGCCGCGGTGGAGACGATGGTCGTCAGCAACCTGCGGACTTACATCTCCACGGTGGGTGACGCCATTCGGTCTCTCGACGAAGGCGCACTGGTGACCATGGGCTTCTTCTCCGCCGAAGATCCGGGAGCAGGCCGCATTGCTGCTGACAACCGGTGGGTCGTCCCCCAGCACATCCTCGCCGATTCGACTCTCGACTTCGTCGACTTCCACGCCTACCCGGGGCTGGGCGGCACCTGGCCCGCCATCGGGACTGCGTACGGCCTTGACGGCACCGACCCCGGGTTGCCCCTCCTCCTCGGCGAGTTCGGGGCGTTCGAAGACGCTTTCCCCGACCCCGACGAGGCCGCCGCGGCCATGGCGCGATGGCAGGCATCGTCCTGCGAACTCGGATTCGACGGCTGGCTGCTGTGGTTCTGGGGCGCCGATGTCGATGACGAGGTGGTCACCGGAGACGCCCACGACGCCGTGGTGGCCAGAGCGATCTCGCCCCTCTCTCGGCCGGACCCCTGCGATGTGGGGCCGTACGAGTCGACCAATCTGGCCCTCGGACGCCCCGTTTCGGCTTCGGCCGAGGAGAGCGCCGAATACGGAGCCGTCAATGTCACCGACGGCAGCGACGCGACATGGTGGAGTGCGGCGGCAGGTCCGCCCCAGTGGATCGAGATCGATCTCGAGGAGAACCGGGTCGTCTCCCGGGTCGAGATACTCATCGGCCATGTCTCCCCTACCGGCCCTCAGACCCACCGGGTCTGGGTTCGGAAGGATGGCGAGCCCGCTCCCGGAACGCTGGTCGGAGAAGTGAGCGCCGATGTCTCGGCCGGCGAGTGGCTGACTCTCGAATTCGGCCCTGTGGATGCAATCCGCACGGTCAGGGTCGAGACCGTCAGTGTCGACGGTTGGGTGATCCTCCATGAGATCAGGGTCTTGGCGGAATGAATCAGCCGACTTCTCGGGTGGCTTCGACGACGTGGTAGACACCGATCATGTTCATTGACCGCGTGCGGGTGAACCTGCGTGGAGGTGACGGTGGCGCCGGTGTCGCCGCTTTTGTGCGCGCCCGCGGCAAGCCCAAGGGGCGGCCCAATGGGGGAAACGGGGGAGACGGTGGATCGGTGATCCTCCGGGCCGATCCTTCGGTGGCCACCCTCCTTCGATATCAGCGAAACACCCATCACCGCGCGGCTTCCGGCACCCACGGTGAAGGAGACCACCGCCATGGCCGCACGGGCGAAGATCTGGTCCTATCGGTGCCCCTCGGGACGGTCGTCTATGACGATGAGGGCGAGATGATCGCCGACCTCGTTCAGGCGGGACAGGAGGTGGTGGCCATGCCCGGGGGTCAGGGAGGGCTCGGCAACGCCGCTTTCGTGAGTGGGTCCAACCGGGCACCAGCGGTGGCCGAACAGGGCGAGTACGGGCCGGAAGGGTGGTTTACCCTCGAGCTGAAGCTGCTCGCCGACGCGGCGCTGGTCGGATTCCCCAACGCCGGCAAATCCACCCTCATCTCCCGGGTATCGGCGTCGAAGGCCAAGATCGGTGACTACCCCTTCACCACCCTGGAACCGAACCTCGGCGTCGTGTCACTCGGGGGTCGCGAATTCGTCATGGCCGACATCCCCGGACTGATCGAAGGGGCGGCCGAAGGAAAGGGCCTGGGCCATGAGTTCCTGCGCCACACCGAGCGTGCGCGGGTGCTGGTCATGGTGCTCGACCCCACTCAGGAGACTCCACCGGAACCACAGCTGGAGGTCCTGTCCCGGGAGATCGAGAGGTACTCCCCGGAGCTGGCCGCGCGACCCCGGGTGGTGCTGGTCAACAAGTCGGACGTCGTCGATGTCTCCGGCGTCGCCTCCGATCTCGGGGCCTTCGCCGTGTCGGCGTTGACAGGGGAGGGATTGGACTCGGCCTTGCATGCCATCGCCGACAAGGTCGACGAGGCCGAGCGTGACGCTCCGGAACGCTTGGGTTTCGTGCTGCACCGGCCCCTCGGGCCCGCGTTCAAAGTGAGCAGAGAGGGCGACGCCTGGCGTGTTTCCGGCCGTGCCGTCGAGCGTGCCGTGCGATTCGCCGATCTCACCATCCCTGAAGCTGCCGACCGGGCAGCCCGGCGGCTGGCGGCGATGGGCGTGGAGGAGGCGTTGGTGCGGGAGGGCGCCCAGCCCGGGGACGAGGTCCGCATCGGTGAGCTCGCCTTCGAGTTCGAGCCCTACGGCGAAGAGGAGTAGGGGTGTATCCCCCATTTATGGGGGAGTGGCCCGAAGCGCCGAGGGGGTGAGTTCTGCAGTCATGTCCGGTCTACTCGGCTATCTCCTCCATAGGTCCTTGGTGAACAGCACCAGGACCGGGAACAGTTCGAGCCGCCCCACGATCATCAAGCCGGAAAGCAGGAACTTGGCTGGAACCGGCAGGAAGGCAAAGTTGTAGGCCGGCCCGACGTCGCCCAAGCCGGGCCCGATGTTCCCCATCGCGGTGGCCACAGCCGATGCGGACGTTATGAGGTCGAGGTCCTCGGCGAGATTGGCATCGATGAATGTGAGCAGGAATGTGGCAGTCATGAACAGGAACATGTAGAAGAGGAAATAGGACTGGACTGCCTCCACCACCGGGTCGGTGACCTTCTGGCGTCCGAGGGTGACGCGAAACACTCCTCGTGGATGCACGAGACGCCTGAGATCCCCGTATGCCGCCTTACTGAGGACTCCGATGCGAAAGATCTTGATCCCTCCGGCGGTGGAACCAGCCATACCACCGAGGAACATGAGCCCCACCACCAAGACCTGTAAGGAGGGTCGCCAGAGGCCGAAGTCGGACGAGGCGAAGCCGGTGGTGGTGATTATCGAAACCGATGTGAAAGCACCCTCCAGGAGCGCACCACCTGCTCGGAACGTCGGGATGAGGCCCCCAGTCACCAGGAGAACCGCGAGCAAAACCACTCCGACATAGAGGCGGAACTCGGCATTGCGCGTGTATTCCAGGGGACGGCGGAACGCACGAAAGTGGAGGGCGAAGGAGATTCCGCCAAGGAACATGAACGCTGTCGTAACCCACTTGCTGTAGTCGGAGAACGACGCGTAGGAGTCGGGGCGGGTGCCGAATCCTCCTGTCGACATCGTTGTCATGGAGTGGACAACAGCTTCGAAGCCGGTCATCTCGCCCGCGTAGAGCAGCGCGATCTCGACCAGCGTGAGGACTCCGTAGACGAGCCAAAGACGCTTTGCTGTGCCTTGAAGCCTGGGCGCAAGCCGGTCCACGGTCGGCCCGCTGGTCTCGGCCCTGACCAGCTGCATACCGCCTGTACCCAGGAGGGGGAGCACGGCGACACCGAGCACGATCACGCCGAGGCCGCCCAACCACTGGGTGAGCGCACGCCAGAAAAGTATCCCCTTGGGCATGAGCCCTGGATCGGCGAGGACCGTGGCTCCGGTCGTGGTGAACCCCGA
>CAZGWX010000032.1:0-3100 GCA_964529515.1 uncultured Acidimicrobiaceae bacterium | reverse complement strand
GCTCGCCCGGCGCAGACCGTCGGCCCCCATCAGCCGGATGTAAGCGTATGGAATCGGGAGGATTCCAGCCGAACCGAACGGAGCCCCCGACACCGGTCCGATCCCGGTCTCGGGACCCGCCTCGGGGACCAGCGGATGGTTGGGAAGAAACGGCGCCAGATGGGCCTTGGCGCCTACAGGGCCGATTCCCGGGCCACCCCCGCCGTGGGGGATGGTGAAAGTCTTGTGCAGGTTGCGATGGCCGACATCGGCCCCGAAATGGCCCGGCCGGGCCAGGCCGACCATGGCGTTGAGGTTGGCTCCGTCGACGTACACCTGGCCGCCTTGGGCGTGGACGGTGTCGGCCAGCCGCTTGATGCCCGGCTCGAAGACACCGTGCGTCGACGGGTAGGTGACCATGACCGCGGCGAGGCGCTCGGAATGGGCCGAGGCCTTCGCTTCGAGGTCGTCCAGGTCGACGTTCCCGTTGTCGTCGGTGGCCACCACGACCACCTCCATCCCCGCCATGACGGCCGAAGCGGCGTTGGTGCCGTGGGCCGACGCTGGGATCAGGCACACCGTGCGCTGGTCGTCTCCCCTCGACCGGTGATAGGCCGCGATGGCGAGCAGCCCGGCGAGCTCTCCCTGCGAGCCTGCATTGGGCTGGAGCGACACGCGGTCGTAGCCGGTGATCTCGGCCAGGTACGACTCCAGGCCCCGGATCAGCTCGAGATAGCCGGCAGCCTGCCCCGTGGGGGCGAAGGGGTGCATCCCGGAAAACTGCCGCCAGGTCATCGGGATCATCTCGGTGGTGGCGTTCAGCTTCATCGTGCACGAGCCGAGCGGGATCATGGTCCGGTCTAGGGCGAGGTCCTTGTCCGCCAGCCGACGCAGGTAGCGGAGCATCTCGTGCTCCGAGCGGTACATCGAGAAGACCGGGTGCGAGAGGAACGGGCTGGTCCGGGCCAGCTCATCGGGAATCCCGTTGGTCGGCTCCGCGGACGCGGAGTTGAACACGGAGAGCAGCGTCTCGACGACGCCCTCGTGACAGGTCTCGTCGAACGAGATCCTGACGGTGTCGGCGTCGACTCGACCCAGGTTGATCCCAGCTTCGGCGGCGCGGGCCAGCACCTGGCTGGCCTCACCCGGGACCACGACCGTGATCGTGTCGAACCAGGTCTCGTTGCTCACGGTGTGACCGGCCCGGGCGAGGGCCGCGGCTGAGAGGCCGGTGAGGCGGTTGACCTCGGTCGCGATCTCCCTCAAGCCGTCGGGGCCGTGCCAGCAGGCGTAAAGGCCTGAAACAACAGCCAGCAGAACCTGGGCGGTGCACACGTTGGAGGTCGCCTTCTCCCGCCGGATGTGCTGTTCCCGCGTCTGGAGGGCAAGGCGGTAGGCGATCCGCCCCTGCCGGTCCTTGGAAACGCCGACAAGCCGGCCGGGCAGCGAGCGCACCAAGTCCTCCCGGCAGGCGATGAACCCGGCGTGAGGACCGCCGTACCCCATGGGCACGCCGAAGCGCTGGGCCGACCCCACGGCGATGTCCGCCCCCCATTCCCCCGGCGGGGTGAGCAGGGTCAGAGCGAGGAGGTCGGTGGCAGCAACGACCGTCGCCCCAGCCTCCTTGAACTTGGCGGCCGTGGCTCGATGGTCGGTGATCGCTCCGGAGGTCTCCGGGTAGGCGAGGAGCACGCCGAACCCTTCCGACAGCTCCGATCCATCTTCGAGGAGCCTCACCTCGACGCCAACGGCCGCGGCGCGGGTCTTCACCACCTCGATCGTCGAAATATGACAACCCGGGTCGACGAAGAAGACGGTGCGGTCGTCGGCCGAGATCCGGCGCGCCATGGCCATGGCCTCGGCCGCCGCAGTCGGCTCGTCGAGCAGCGACGAGTTGGCGACGTCGAGCCCGGTCAGGTCGGAAACCATCGTCTGGAAGTTGAGGAGCGCCTCGAGCCGGCCCTGGGAGATCTCGGGCTGATACGGGGTGTAGGCCGTGTACCAGGCGGGGTCCTCGAGGACGTTGCGGAGGACCACCGCCGGAGTGTGGGTGTCGTGATAGCCGAGCCCGATCATCGACCGGAGGACACGGTTTTCGCCGGCCAGTCCACTGACGTGCGCGATCAGCTCCGGCTCGCTCATCGGCTCGGGGAGATCGAGGTCGGTGTCGAGAATGGACTCGGGGATGGTGCTCCGCACCAGGGCATCGAGGCTGTCCGATCCGACGACGGCCAGCATCGAGTCGATGTCTTCATGGTTAGGACCGATGTGGCGGTCGACAAATCTCTGGGGCATCGGGGTCTCCAACTGGCTCGCTTCGACCCTTCCCCGCTGTCGTGCCCTTCAGCGCTGCCTCGACCGGTCGGTCCGTTTCGCCTGAGAGTTTCCGGGAAGGTCGTTGCCCCTTCGGCGCCCCTCATTGGGGCTCTCCCAACCGGTGTCGGTGGCGATGGGGAGTGTACTGCTTTGGATTTGCCCCCACGCGAAGCGTGGGGGAAGGGATCCCCACGTAGTGGGGTAGGGGATCGGTTCCACCCTGCGAAACTTCCGACGCGTCCGGCCCGCGTCAGGCCGGACATGTCCTGGGAACCGATCCCCTCCCCCTCGCTTTGCTCGGGTACTCCCCCATAAATGGGGGAGAAGTCCTCAAACATTGAATCGAAACTCGACCACGTCGTTGGGACGCATCACATAGCCTTTGCCCTCGGCACGGATCAGACCCGCCGAGCGGGCCGCCTGCCAGGAGCCTGCCGCCACCAACCGATCGAAGTCGACCACCTCGGCAGCGATGAACCCCCTCTGGAAATCGGTGTGGATGACTCCAGCCGCCTCGGGTGCGGTGGCCCCGATGCGGACTGTCCAAGCCCGCGTCTCCTTCGGCCCGCCGGTGAGATAACTCTGCAGCCCGAGAGTGCGATAGGCGGCCCGGATCACGTGGTTGAGACCGGGCTCATCGAGACCGGCGGCCTCCAGCAGCTCCGCCCTGTCTTGCTCGTCGAGCCCCGCCAGCTCCGCCTCGAACTCGGCGTCGATGAACAACGCCTCCGACGGTGCCACCAGGGCGGCGAGCTCCTGTCGCCGAACGTCATCGGCCAGCAGTTCGGGGTCGGAGTTGAACACG
>CAZGWX010000031.1:0-8558 GCA_964529515.1 uncultured Acidimicrobiaceae bacterium | reverse complement strand
TCGAACGTCGGCCGCGGCGGATCGGTGGACAGCCTGCACTCGAAATTCATGGAATCGCCGGGCCACCGGGACAACATCCTCGACCCCGCCTGGACCCACGTCGGCGTGGGAACCCTCTACGCCAACGAACGGCTCTACGTGACAGTGGTCTTCATGGCCAAGGGCAATGCTTCGAAGCCGAAGCCGGAACCGAAACCCGAACCGAAGCCGGAACCAACGCCCGAGCCGACCACCACCACGACGACGATTCCCCCTACCACCACCACGACGCTGGTCGTAGGTCCCGACAAGCTGGTCACCCCCGGCGAGGCGTGTGTGTCGGTGAGCCGGCAGTGGTGGATGTGCCATAGCTAGAGGAGACGCCTTCTGGATGTCTCCCCCAGCTTGCTGGGGGAGTACCCCGAAGGGGGGAGGGGGTCGGTTCCGAAGTCCAGTACGGCCCGACGCGCAGACAAAGCAAACGCCCCAGTGACCTCCGGAGCCTCTTCCGCACTTCCCCGAACGGACGTTTCTCCGGTTGCCTCTAGGGCGTTTACTCGAGCCCGAATCTACGCCGAATCAACGGGAGGTTCAATGACCCTCTCGGGACAGCTTCTGAGCGCAATCGAACGCTGAAATACGCAGAGTGACGAGCAACCGGTGCCCGAACCGGCCTTACCCACAGAAAACGTCGATTTCCACAGGTCTTGTCCACAGGCCTTTGTTCACAAGTTTCTAGGGCGAATTTTCGCGAACCGGCTCAAGGTATCCCATCACCCGGCCCCCTCCCAACACCGGCACCCGCGCCTGGTCGGCGAGCCGTTCGACAGGGAATCCTGCGAGCAGCCCGGCGTCGGCGAGGGCAGCGACCGCACCCACCACCGCAGCGTCGTAGACCCCGTCCCACGACTTGGCGGCGACACCAATGCCCGGCCGCAGTGCCACGCCGATGCAGCCCTGGGCTCCCCCCTTGGCCACCGCGTCGATGGCAGTGGCGATCGACGAGTCGCCTCCTCCGTTCTCCGAGATGAGTGCCGGGTAGCGATGCATCGCCTCGTACACCGGAGCCAGGTCGGGCTCGGAGGCGAGCCTGGCGAAAGCGGTGGCCATGGCCCGCGCCGTAGTCCGCAACACCGGCGCCCCGCAGCCGTCGACGCCCACCGGCGTGACCGGGAACGAGCTCACCTCGGACACAAGCTTCACGACTTCGACCTGGAGGGGATGCCCGGGATCCAGGTAGCTGACGGTCGGCCAGCCGCGGGCGACGCAGGCGCTGAGGAACGCGGCGTGCTTTCCCGAGCAGTTGTGCCAGATGGGACGCGGGCGGTCGTGACCCTGGCGCCACAGCCGGCGGGCGGCCGACGGGCTCGGCCAGTCCGGTGGGCACTGCAGGTCGGCGGGGTTCAGACCCGCCTTGGCCAAGGTGGCGGTGGCCAGGGCCACCTGCACCGGGTGTCCACGATGGGAAGCACACGCCATGGCCAGCTCCAGCGGCTCGAGCGAGGCGTAGCGATTCGACACCGACGCCTGGAATGGCTTGGCGGAGGAACGCATGTAAAAGGGGCGGTCGACGTCGCCGATGGAATGGAGGACCGACCCGCCGGTGTCGCACACCGCCACGGCTCCATCGTGATAGGTCTCGACGAGCCCGGAGCGGACGCTCCTCGCCAGCATCAGGCCGTCCGCATCAGGATGGGACCTGGGCCTCGTCCTCCTGGGATCGGAAGCGGGACACGATCTCGGCCTGGAGGCGGTCGATGACCTCGTGGAGCTGGCGACGCTGGACGGAGAGTGCCGACTCCACTTCCGAGAGCCGTTCCAGCGCCTCGGACACTTCGTCGTCCGCCAGCTCGGGGAGCTGGGTGAGGATTCCGTCCTCCATGATCTTGTCGATCAGCCTCCGCCCCGTCGTCGACGGCAGCGGCGGCATCGTCTCCAGGTGTTTCAGGCTGGGAGAGTCGCCGAGGACGAGTCCAGAGGAGAGGATCTCGGGCAGAGCCTCAATCAGGGTTCGTTCCTCCTCACCGCGGCGTCGCTTCAGTTCGAAGGCGAGCAGGTCCATCCGGCCGTGGATCAGACGCCGGTAGTAGGAGATCTGGGCCTCGACGTCCTCCGCGGTGTCACGGCGCTCGCGGATGTCGTCGAGGTCGGCCGTCTTCAGCCCTTCGAGGTACTCGGGCTCGAGGACGATGTCGATGCGGCGGCGATTATCGCTCACAAGGCCACGTTACCGGCAGGCGGCGATGAGGGTGGGATAGGGGTTCACTGCGGGAGCTCCGCGGCCACCCGGGTGGATCTCGAAGTGGAGGTGGGGGCGACCACCGCGGGCGTTACCGGTGTCGCCGTTGAACCCGATGGTCTGCCCCTGGCGCACGGTCTGTCCGTTGCCGACGTTCCAGTCGTTGAGGTGGGCGTAGTAGTAGGCCACGCCGTTGTTGGCGATGAGCCAGATCACTTTGCCGCCCAGCCCACCGCTGCGGGTGAAGACCCGGCCGTCGGCCACGGCGTACATGGGCTCGTTCCAGGGGGCGAACATGTCAGTTCCCTTGTGTCCGCGCCCACCGGATCGGGGAGCGCCCCAGCTGTTGGTGAACTGTGTGCGACCCGGGGTGAAGGGGCAGATAAAGGGGCCGACCTGGACGGAGCCGGCAGCCCTCTGCTTGGCAGCCTGGGCCTTGGCCGCCTGCTCGGCGTCGTACTTGGCGGTCAGATCACGGCACTTGGTGCTGAGCTTGTCGTAGGCGGCTTGCTCGGCGTCCATGGCGGAGTTCATCTGCTCCACCAGATCGCTCGCTTCGAGCGACTTCTCGGTGAGATCGGCGTGGACGTCATCGAGGTCGACCTGGAACCGCTCCAGTTCGCCCATCTGCGCCACGAGGTTCTGCATTGACCGCTGACCGCCGACCGCCGCGGACGACAAGAACTCGGTGGTCGTGAGGAACTGGTCCAGCGAGGAAGCGCTGAGGATGATCCCCGGTGTCGAGGTGCCGCCCTGCATGTAGATTTCGACCGCCTGCTGCTCGATGGCGTCCTCGATCTCGGCCCGACGGCTGTCCGAGTTGTCCACCGAGGTCTGAATCCGGGCCTGACGCCTCTCCAACCGCTCGATGTCGACCAGGACCTGGTCGTAGGCGGCAGTGGCGTCGTAGAACCGCTTCTGTGCGGCTCGATACTCCTGGTGCTGCTGGACCGAGTCGGCGCACGCCGCATCGACCTGCGCCTTGGAGACGGCTGACGCGGGGGGAGGGGGTACTGCAGCCACGGCCAATGCGATGGCGACTGCGACCAGAAGAACAGCGCGGGCTCGCGCCTTGAAGGCTGTCATCCGGTCGAAGATGCTAACCCCGGACCGTGACGACGAGTAGTCGGCCGTCTCAGAAGATGAACGAGGCCAGTGGGTGCAGGACGGCCGCCGCGAGGACGACCCCGTCCAGCGAGGGCATGAACCCGGGCGATGGTTCGACGAGGCTCACGGACCCGCGACGCAGCATCGACGACAAACCTCTGCCGGCCACCAGCGTCACCGCGATGCCGATGCCGACCAGCAGATAGCCCACGACGTCGGCGTCCCAGATCACCGCGGCCACCACCGCCCCGATCACTGCCGAGATTGCCGACGTCGAAATCGGGTCGAGGTAGGGGACGGCGGGGATTCGGGAGACGACCGCGCCGAGCACGTTGCCGGTGATCACGGCGACCAGGAAGACACCGACGAGCGACGGGTCCGGGGAGGAGGCGGAGTGGGATAGCACCATCGAGGCGGCGGCCAGGCTGGCCAGAATGGTGGTCAGGGCAGTCGGCGCATACGTCTCGACCTCCCGGTATTCGGCGAAGGCGACCGCCCAGCCGAGCGAGACGACGACACCCAGCGCCAGGGCAAGCGTGTAGCCGGAGGTCCCGGCAGCGTGGGCGGCGATCGCCCCGGCGGCTCCAGCTGCGGTCACGGCCAGCGGGGCGAACCGGCGGCCACGAACCGCGAAGGAGCTGCCGAGGTCGAGCGCCCAAACCGAGAGGATGGCGACCAGTCCGGCAGCCCAGATCTCACCGCCCCGAAGACTCGCCAGCACGGCGATCACTCCGACCAGGAGCGGCGCCAGGGACATGGGGTCGACGCTCGCGGTGGCGGCAGGCTGGTTCCCTCCGGACACCGGGGGCAGGATCACGACCTCGTCTTCCGGCCCCACCTCACGGGCACCGTCGGCCTCGTCGCCGTTGACCCAGATCCGCGACGCCTTCACCCCGGCTGCGAACTCGCTCCCGTACTCGCGGGCGGCCGCGGCGACGACGCTGTCGACGGTGTCACCGTCGAACTCGGCCCGCCCGGTTCCGGCGATTTCGCGGAGGTTGGCGAACATCCGCACCTTTGCCATGACCCGGAGCGTAAGCGTGATCTACCCGATCGTGTGCGATTGCCGTACCCTCGCCGCATGGCGGAAACGATCACTGTGGCCGTCGAAGTGCCTTTGGCGGGCGATGAACGCCACAAGAACTGGGCGAAGATCGTCGAATCGGTCGACTCTTCGCGATCGTCCGGCTGGGCATTCGAAGGTCCGTTCGTCGCGGCGGGGGGAGTCCAGGACCTGCCTGTCGGCGGAGTGCTCCTCGTCTACGGAGAGCGCGGCTCGCGGGCCAACCCGCAGCCATCGGCCCGCGTCTACAGGGTGAACGGCGACGCCACCCTGTCCTTCGAAGCCGAGGCCAAGGGGCGGGCGTGGGCACGGACTCTGCGCGACACAATCGAGGGGTGTCTCGACCTCGAGCCGTCGGGACCTGACCTCTCAGGGCTCAGCGACGAATCGCTCGCCACCGAGCTGATGGCTCGCGGATGGACCGTGGAGGCACCGAAATGAGGTCTGCGATGGTGACCCGCCAGGGTGGCCCCGAAGTGATCGAGGTCCTCGAGACGGACACGCCGACAGCCGGCGCTGGCGAGCTCCTCGTTCGAGTGGCGGCTGCCGGGGTCAACTTCATCGACATCTACCAGCGGGAGGGCGTCTACCCGATGGAGTTCCCCTTCGTGCCGGGGTCCGAGGGCGCCGGGATCGTCGAGGAAGTCGGGTCCGGGGTCGACGAGTTCGCACCGGGTGACCGCGTGGCCTGGGCCTCCGGGCGGGGCAGCTACCAGGAGGTGAACTCGGTCTCCGCAGGGCGTGCGGTGCCCGTGCCGGACGAGGTGGACCTGGAGACCGCAGCGGCGGTGCTTCTCCAGGGGATGACCGCCCACTACCTCGCCCACGACACATTCGCTCTCGCCGCCGGCGACCGCTGCTTGGTCCACGCCGGTTCCGGCGGTGTCGGGCTCCTCCTCACCCAGATGGCGAAGCAACGCGGTGCCGAGGTGATCACGACCGTGGGGACCCGCGAAAAGGTCGAGCTGAGCCGCGAGGCAGGCGCGGACATGGTCATCGTCTATTCCGAGGACGACTTCGCCCACGAGATCGAAGCCGCATACGGGAAGCGGCCGCTCGACGTCGTCTACGACGGGGTCGGTGCCGAGACCTTCGACCGGGGCCTGAGGCTCCTGCGCCGCCGCGGCCTCATGGTGTCGTTCGGAAACGCGTCGGGGGTCGTGCCACCGGTCCGGCCGCTGGACCTCTCGACGAACGGCTCCCTGTTTCTCACCCGACCGACGCTTGGCGACTACACGGCGACCCGTGAGGAACTGACGGGCCGCGCCAGGGACCTGTTCGCAATGGTCGCCCGTGGCGAGCTGATGGTGCGGATCGGCGGGCGCTACCCGCTCGAGGAAGCGGCGCTCGCCCAGGCCGACCTGGCCGGCCGAGGCACCATGGGCAAGCTGGTGGTGATTCCCTGACGACGGCCGCTCAGCCGCTAACCGAGCGGATGGCGTCGGCCACCCTGTCCGGCGCCTCGAGGTGGGCCGCCCAGGTGTCGACGTCGGTGATCGCCATCTCCGGAAGGGCTTCCTTGATGCGCTCGACCGACTCCCTCGGGACCGGTCCCCGAAGGCTCCAGACGTAGGCCGTGGGGACCGAGATCTGGTGGAGGTCGGAGGGGACAAGCGAGGCCTGCGGTGTGTTGCGGAACCCGTGGACCGATGCGGTCGAGCCCGCCAGCGTCGCGGCCGCGTCCCGGTCGACGCGCTGCTGGGCGGTGGGACACCAGCCGCCGGTCTCACCGCAGTGAGGCGACCACGTTGACATGGCAAACCGCCCGGCGGTCTCGTATGTGTAGGTCATGGAGATGCCGATGATGGGGAGTCGCTGCGACCGCTCCCGCCAGGTGTTGCGGGCCCAGAAGTCCACGTCCACCATGACCAGGCCCGACACGAGCTCGGGATGCCGAACCGCGAGGTCGGCTGCCACCTTCCCTCCGAGGCCCACACCTGCGATCACCACAGGACGGGTGAACAACTGCTCGAGGGCGCCTGACACGGTCTCGGCCATGTTCCCCACCGTGTGGAACTCGCCCGCTTCGGGGAACCGGGTGGTGAGGCCAAAGCCGGGAAGATCGATGGTCACGGTCCGGAAATCGCTGGTGGCGTCGGCCAGAACCGACATCACCACCGATCCTCCGATGTCGACATCATGAAGCAGGACAAGAGGCATGTCTCCGTCCGAATGCTGGACCGCCCTGAGCCGAACGTCTTCGACCGCGATCAGGCTGTTCGGGTCGACGTTCAGGGAGGCGACCGAGCCATCCTCCACCAGGTCGATGTGTCCCTGTGTGGTCGCATGCCAGATCGCCGCTCCGGCGACGACCAGCAAGACGACGAGGAACAGGAACCGGGCCAGGGTCCGCGTCGTCCTCTGCACTTTGGGAGGCTGTGTGACACCCATCAGTCGATCAACACCAGGTGGAGGTTTCTCGGTCCGTGCACGCCCAAGTTGAGCACCAACTCTATGTCGCCGGTGCGACTCGGCCCGGTCACAACCACGAGATTGGCCGATTCGGAGACCACGCGCGGGTCAGAGGCGGCCCATCGGGCCAGTGAGACGTGGATGGTCGCCACGTCCACAATTGCGACATGGACGTCGGGCACGAGGCTTGCCATGCGCGGCCGGCCCGGTCCGTGGACCAGCACCACGCTCCCCGACTCGGCCAGTGCCGCCGACGACCCGGTCACTCCGAGATCCACCTGGCGGTAGGCATCGAGCCGGTCGCCACCGGCATCGACCCAGTCCGACCGGACCCGCTCCAGGCCGGCTTCGACGAGAGCGTCGGAGACACGGTCGAGCTCATCCCATGCGACGAAGGTGCGAGCGGCATGCCCCGACGCAATCCCGGCCACGGTCCGAACCACGGCAGAGCGACTCACCGGCCCGTGAACCACCGCGCTCACGGACTGCGCCCGCGACCGAAACAGGGCCACCAAGTCGGTCGGCGCGGCTTCCGGGATCGGGCCGGTCTCGGGTGCCGCGGGCAGGTCGGCCGTGAGCAGCGCTGAGGAGACTCGGGAGAGAAAGCGGTCACGTTCCACGGCGGCTCCACCATTCGGTGAACGATTCCCTGGCCGGGCGGCGGAGGTCGCGATGACGCGTCCATCCTCGCCCCGGGCCGGGCAGGCGCCGGATCCAACCCGATCGGGAGAACGGCGCCGACATCGCCCTGGCCAGCCGCCACGCCCCGCGCCAGCGGCCCGGTTTGCGGGTGGCCCGGGTGTAGATGCCCACGCCGCGTTCCAGCCAGCCGGGGAGCTGGTCCGACTCGGCAGCCCGGGAACGCAGATGCAGCAGCATCTGGGGAATCTGGATGCCCACAGGGCAGACCTCCTCGCACGCCCCGCAGAGGGTGGAGGCGAACGCCAGGTCGGACCAGGGGCCGTCGGGATAAAGCGAAGGGGTGAGCACCGCTCCGACCGGGCCGGAGTACACGGTGCCGTAGGCGTGTCCGCCCACCGTCCTGAAGACCGGGCACACGTTGAGGCACGCCCCGCAGCGAATGCAAGCGAGGATCTCGGCGGTGGCTCCGGCGAGCACAGAGCTGCGCCCGTTGTCCACGATCACCACGTGCAGATCCTCGGGCCCGTCGGGATCACCCTCGCGTCGCGGGCCGGTGATGACGTTGGTATAGACCGACAGGCGCTGTCCGGTGGCGGACCGGGCCAGGGACTCGAGGACCACCGCCGCGGACGGCCAGTCGGGGACGATCCGCTCCATCCCCATCAGTGCGATGTGGACCCGCGGCGCCGTCGACGACAGCCGGCCGTTCCCCTCGTTGGTGACCACGACCACGCTGCCCGTGTCGGCCACGGCCAAGTTGACTCCGGTGATGCCGGCGTCGGCCTGTAAGAACTCGGGCCGCAGCCGCTCGCGGGCGATGCGGTTGAGGTCGACCGGGTCGTCGGTGAACGGCACCCCGAGCCGGTCGGCGAAGATCCTGCCGACGTCGGCCCGGGTGAGGTGGACGACGGGTGCGATGATGTGGCTCGGGGTGTCGCCCGCCAGCTGTGCGATGTACTCGCCGAGGTCGGTCTCGACGACGTCGATGCCAGCCGCCGCCAGGTGGTCGTTGATCTCGATCTCCTCCGACAGCATCGACTTGCCTTTGACCACGCGCCGAGCGCCCGTAGCGGAGAGGATCCCGGCCACGATCTCGCGGGCCTCCGCCGCGTCGCC
>CAZGWX010000030.1:0-5554 GCA_964529515.1 uncultured Acidimicrobiaceae bacterium | reverse complement strand
CCGACGGTGCGGGCGCTGGAGAAGAGGCTGGCCGTGCTCGAGGACGGGGCCGACGCCGCCTGCTTTTCCACCGGGATGGCGGCCACCAACGCGGTGATGCTGGCGATGCTCAACGCCGGCGACCATGTCATCTTCTCGGATGTCATCTACGGCGGCACCCACCGGCTCGCCACCCAGGTCTACGCCCGGTTCGGGGTGACCTCCGACTTCGTCGACACGTCCGATGCGGCGGTCGTCGCCGCTGCGGTCAGGAACACCACCCGGCTGATCTTCACCGAGACCCCGGCCAACCCCACGCTCAAGCTCACCGACCTCGCTGCCGTGTCCGAGGTCGCCGGGGAGCACGGCATCGCGCATGTCGTCGACAACACCTTCCTCACCCCGTACTACCAGCGCCCCTTCGAGCTGGGTGCGGACCTCATCGTCCACTCCACCACCAAGTACCTCGACGGCCACAACGCCACCGTCGGCGGCGCCGTGGTCAGTCGGACCTCCGAGCTCCACGAGAAGATCGCCTTCGTCCAGAACGCCACCGGCACCATCATGTCGCCGATGGTGGCCTGGCTCACGCTGCAGGGCACGAAGACCCTGACGGAGCGGCTCGACCGCCAGTCGTCCAACGCCATGCGGGTCGCCGAGTTCCTCGAGGGTCATCCCAAGGTGGCGCAGGTCGCCTACCCGGGGCTCCCGTCCTTCCCCCAGCACGATCTGGCGAAGCGCCAGGCGTCCGGGTTCGGGGCGATGGTGTGCTTCGAGGTCAAGGGCGGAGTCGAGGCGGGCAAACGTCTGATGGACGCCATCGACGTGTGGACGCTGGCCGAGAACCTGGGCCAGGTCGAGTCGCTGATCACCCATCCGGTGACCATGACCCACGCCGCGGTACCGCGTGAGGAGCGGATCGCTGCCGGGATAACCGACGGTCTGGTTCGCCTCTCCGTCGGTCTGGAAGACGCCGAGGACCTGATCGACGCCCTCGATCGGGCACTCGACAAGGCCTAGGCGCCTCTCCCCAATTCGAGGCCATCCAGAACCGCGACGACCAAGGACCCCAGGGTCTCCAGGTCGTACCCGCCCTCTTGAATCGCGACGAGGGGGCGATTCAGATCGCCGATGGCGCGGCCCGCCTCATAAAAGCCGACCCTGGTGACTTCGAACGGGCTGTTCTCGTCGGTCGCCCCTGCGTCGACGCCAAGCGACACGACGATGACATCGGGACCGAAACCCTTCACCTGGTCGAGCATCCAATCCAAGCCCTGCAACCACCCGGCGTCGCCCGTCCCAGGGGCCAACGGGATGTTGAGATTCGCCCCATGGCCACCGGCTGCGCCAGCCTCATCGGCGAAGCCGACGAAGTGCGGATACCAGCCCGCTCCCGGGTCGATGTGGATCGAGCCGTAGAAGACGTCGCCCCGTTCGTAGAAGATCTCCTGGGTCCCGTTGCCGTGATGGGCATCCAGATCGACGATGGCGACCCTCCCGAAACCATTGAGGATGAGGCGTTCGGCGGCGACGGCGGCGTTGTTCAGGTAACAGGATCCGCCGAAGAAGGCTCGTCCCGCGTGATGGCCGGGCGGCCGGACCGCTCCGTAAGCCAGGCGCTCGCCACCCATGACGAGGTCGGCAGCGGTCTCGGCGACGTCCACTGCCGCGCGCGCCGCCTTGAAGGTCCCCTTGCCTATAGGCGTCATGGTGTCGGTGGCCCAGAAGCCGGCCCTCGCTGCCGGCGAAGCGGGTATCCGGAAGGGCCTGCCACCCGTCAGCTTGAGGTTGGGAAAGGCGTAGGCCGTGACGTACGGCTGGCCCGGGTTATCCACGTACCCGGCCGCTTCCCAGTCGCGATAAGCACCGGCCATGTAGTGCGTCATGGCCGGATCGTGGATCCGGTCGAGGACCGAGTCGTCGTGCTCGACGGCCTCCGTCAACTCGTGGTCACCGAGGTGCTCGAGGATCACGTCGACCCGAGCGGGCAATTCGTCGGTCGGGATTGCCACCCCCACCCACGTCGCCTCGGGGATGTCGTGATGGATGTGCTCGGGCGAGTAGACGACCTTCATCTGTCGCCACAAGGTACAGAGCGCTCCGTCTAGGAGCTGCGGGCGCGGACCAACGTGTCCCGCGCCAGCTTGGTCCCCTCGGAGGTTTCGACCGGACGTCGCACCCGCTGCGCCTCGACGATCTCCAGCCCTCCGAGCCACTCCTTGATCAGTGAGAGATCCCACAGAACCTCCTCCCGGCCCGGCCCTCCGTAGCCAAGCTCGAGGTTGGTCCGGTCGTGGCCGATCAAGAACAGCTCGCCGCCGGGGTCGAGCCACGTCGCCGCCCGGCGAACCACCATTTCCAGCTCGTCGGCGACCATCTGGAGGTAGGCGACCAAGACCAGATCGAACTGATTGGCCGGCTCCCACTCGCGCACATCGGCCAACTCCCAATCCACCCCGGGGGCTCCCTCACGGGCACGCTGCATGGCCACCGGGGAGAAATCGACCCCCGTCATGTCCCATCCGAGCCCGGCAAGCCAAGCGGCGTTGCGGCCTTCGCCCGATGCCAGATCGAGTCCGCGGCCCGGGACGTGATGGGCCAGGCGGTCGGCGACAAAGAGGTTGGGCTCAGCTGACCAGAGCCGGTCGGCGGCCAGGTATTTCTCGTCCCAGTCCGTCGGGTTCAACCGAACTCGATCCCCTGGGCCAAGGGCAGGTCATCACCCCAGTTGATGGTGGTGGTCTGACGACGCATGTAGGCCTTCCAGGAGTCGGAGCCGGCCTCGCGGCCGCCACCGGTGTCCTTCTCACCGCCGAACGCCCCGCCGATCTCGGCTCCGGACGTGCCGATGTTGACGTTGGCGATGCCGCAGTCCGACCCCGTGGCGCTGAGGAAGCGTTCCGCATTCTTCAGTGACTCGGTGAAGATCGCCGACGAAAGACCCTGAGCCACACCGTTCTGGATCTCGATGGCCTCGTCCAGGCTGCCGAATTCAGTGACCCAGAGGATTGGAGCGAAGGTTTCCTCTTGGGTGACTGGTGCGTCCTTGGGGATCATCGCAATCGTGGGCTCGACGAAGTAGCCGGGACGATCGATGCGACTGCCGCCCGTGACGATGTGGGCTCCCTGGGAACGGGCGGTCTCCAGCACCGCCATCATCTGGGAGATGGCTCTCTCGCTGACCACGGGTCCCATCAGAGTTCCCTCCTCCAGCGGGTCGCCGATCGGCACCTGCCGGTAGGCGTCGGTGAGCCTGGAGATCAGCTTGTCCGCGATGGCCTCGTGGACGAGCAGTCGGCGGAGGGTGGTGCAACGCTGACCCGCCGTGCCCACAGCGGCGAACAGCACGGCGCGAACGGCAAGGTCGATGTCGGCGTCGTCCATGACGATCACCGCGTTGTTGCCCCCCAGCTCCAGGATGGTCTTGCCCATTCGCTCGGCGACCGCCTTGCCCACGATCCGACCCATGGCGGTGGAGCCGGTGGCTGAGATGAGTGGGAGCCGACGGTCGGCGGTCATCGCCGACCCGACGGTGGTGCCGTCTCCGACCACGAGGTTGAAGACCCCTTCGAAGCCCGAGCCCTCCATCACTTCGGCGGCGATCTTCGTGATGGCGATGGCGGTGAGCGGCGTGCGCTCCGAGGGCTTCCACACCACCGTGTCACCGCACACGGCGGCGATGGCGGAGTTCCACGACCAGACGGCCGCCGGGAAGTTGAAGGCGGTGATCACCCCGACGGGGCCGAGCGGGTGCCACTGCTCGTACATGCGGTGGTTGGGGCGCTCCGACGTGATGGTCAGTCCGTAGAGCTGGCGGGAGAGGCCGACGGAGAAGTCGCAGATGTCGATCATCTCCTGGACCTCGCCGATGCCCTCGGGGAGGATCTTGCCCATCTCCAGCGTGACCAGGGCTCCGAGATCCTCGACGCGCTCACGGAGGGCGTTGCCAATCCGACGGACGTACTCGCCCCGCTTCGGGGCCGGGAGCTGGCGCCAGCGCGCGAACGTCTCCACCGAGTTGGCGACGACCTTCTCGTAGTCCTCGGTCGAGGCCATGGTCACACGGGCGACGGTCTCGCCGGTGGCGGGGTTGGGCACATCGATGACGGTTCCTGTGGCGTCGAGCCACGCCCCCGCGTAGACCCCGGAGTTGAGCTCCGCGATACCGAGACGGTCGAGGATCTCCTCAATGTTCATCGTGCCGCCACCACCTCGATCTCGACGAGGAACCCACCGGGGAGGGCTCCGGCTTGGATGGTGGAGCGGGCAGGCGGCTCAGACGTGAAATAGGAGGCGTAGACCTCGTTGACGGTGGGGAAGCTGGCGATGTCAGCCAGGAAAATCGTGGTCTTGACGATGTCGTCGTGGCCGAGGCCGAGGTCGCCGAGGACCGTTCCGATGTTGGCCATCACCTGGCGGGCCTGGGCCTCGACGTCGTCGGGTGCTCGCTCACCGGTGGCGGGATCGAGCGCAACCTGACCGGAGATGAAGACGAGTCCGGCCGCCTCGGCGGCAACGGAATACGGGGCCATCGGCTTGGGCGCGGACGGCGTGGAGGGGATGGTCTTGGGCATGATCTAGAGGGTAACCGTCAAGGATTAATCCCTCAGAGCGGACGCGCGAGGCCGTACTTGACTTGGGACCTCACCCCCTCCCCGCCTTCGGCGGTACTCCCCCACAAGTGGGGGAGAAATCCTCCCTAGGAGAAAGAGTTGCCGCAGCCGCAGGCGTGCGTCTTGTTCGGGTTCTCGATGGCGAACCCGGCACCCATGAGGCCGTCGCGGTAGTCGAGGACGGAACCCTTGACCATCTCGGCACTGGACGGGTCGACAACGACCTTGACCGCACCGAAAGCCTCGACGATGTCGTCCTCTTCCAGCTCGGTGTCGAAGTACATCTCGTACTGGAAACCGCTGCACCCACCGGGGCGGACGGCCATGCGCAGGGCGAGATTCGGCTCGTTCTCGGCGGCGATCAACTCGGACACCTTGGCCATGGCGGCTTCGGTGAGTGTCACAGTCCGACTCGACTTGATGTTGAGAGTGCTCGTCATCTGCTCCTGCCTCGTGAGGTGGCCTGGCGATCAGTGTAACCCAGGAACGGCCGGTTTCGTTCAGCCTTATCCACCCTACCCTGAGCAGTGATGGTCACCGTCGAAGAAATCATGGAGACCCTCGCCAGGGTTCAGGACCCCGAGTTGGGCGGCAACGTCGTCGAGCTGGGGATGGTCACCGATGTTCTCATCAACGACCACGCCGTCGAGGTCGGTCTGGCGCTGACCATCGCCGAATGTCCGCTTCGCAATCACCTCGAAGGCGAGACCCGACGGCGGATAGCCGACCTCCCGGGGGTCGAGAACGTCGAGGTCCGCACCACCGCGATGACCAAGGCCCAGCGTGCCGAGCTGATGTCCACCGTGCGCAGGAGGGCCCGCGACACCGCCCAGCCGACCCAAATCGCTCCCGTGACCCGGGTCGTGACCGTGGCCTCGGGAAAGGGAGGCGTCGGCAAGTCGTCGGCTTCGGCCAACCTGGCGGTCGCCCTCGCCAAAGCCGGCTACGAGGTCGGACTCCTC
>CAZGWX010000029.1:0-5686 GCA_964529515.1 uncultured Acidimicrobiaceae bacterium | reverse complement strand
CGCCGGTTCGTCCAAGACACCCTCCGTCAGCTCTCCAAGCTCCCCGCCACAGCCGTGGCGCGGTCGCCCAAGACCAAGGCCCTCGTCGACCACCCGGTGGCCGCCTGCTCCGACGCCAGCCGGCACCTGGCGGCCTTCCGCAAGATCGAGCGCCTCGAGCGGCGCCGTGAGCAGGCACTGTCCCGACACCGGCGCTCGGGACACGGGCTGGTCGAGGAGTTCGGCGCGATCCGCGACCTTCTCGCCGACCTCGACTACGTCCGGGACTGGACACTGACTCCCCGCGGAGACCGACTCCGCCGCCTCTACAACGAGTCCGACCTCCTCTTGGCGGAGGCAATCGAGCACGGCGTTCTGTACGGTCTCGACCCGGCCGAGACCGCGGCCCTGCTCTCGGTGTTCGTCTACGAGCCGAGGAGCGACCAGGCTTCGACCGCGGATTGGCCCACGGATGAGCTGGCGAATCGGTGGGGGATGGTGGAAGACCTCTGGGAAGATCTCAATCGACGGGAGCGGGTCGCCCGCCTCAGCCCCACGCGTCGACCCGACGCCGGTTTCGCGCGGACGGCCTATGAGTGGGCCACCGGCGTCGAGTTCGAGTCGCTCTCCGTCGGAGCGATGGCTCCGGGCGACTTCGTCCGGGTGTCCCGCCAGCTCGTCGATCTCCTCCGCCAGGTCCGCGACGGGATCAAGGAGTTGTCTGAGGAGACGGGGACAGCTCTTCGCACCGTCGACCGCGGTGTCGTCGCAGCCCAGGGCGTGGCGTGAGCCGCCGTTGGACCGTGGTGGTGAACCAGGCCGCCGGCGCCACCCCCACCCGGCCCGGGTGGGTCGCCGAGGTGCTGCGCGGGCTGGGGATCGAGCATGAGATCGTGATCCCGGCCAATGCCGATGAGTCCAGGGCACGGGTGAGGGAATCGATCGCCGGTGGCCGCACCGACATCGCCGTCGTGGGCGGAGACGGGACCGTGAGCATGGTCATGGATGAGGCCGTGGCCAGCGGGGCCGACGTGACCGTCGCCGTCCTGCCGGCGGGGACCGGATGCGACCTGATCCGGACCTTCGGCATCTCTCAGGACCTTCCGACAGCCGCCAAGCACCTCCTCACCGATGACACCTATCTCATCGACGTGGTGGCTCTCGAAGGGGAGTGGGGGAAGCGGCACTTCGTCAACGTCGCCCAGGCAGGCGCCGGCGCCGCCGCGGTCCAAAGCGCGGCCCGGATGACCCGCCGGCTGGGGACCGCCCGCTACCCGCTCGCCTTCGCGGCCCGCCTGCCCAGGTTTCCGAGGGCGAACGTCACCGTGACGACTGAGCGACGCACGTACGAGACCGAAGCCCTCGCGGTGATCGCGGCCAACGCCCAATTCTTCGCCGGTGGGTGGAACGTCGCACCGCGGGCGACCCTGATGGACGGGGTGATCGACATCCAGGTGTTCACGGCCCGGAAGACTCAGGCGCCTGCCTTGGTCCCGAGGATCATCAAGGGGACTCACCTGTCGGATCCGGGCGTGAGGCGGTTCACCGCGTCCGAATTCACCATCCATGCCGATCCCGAGTGGCCTTTCGAGGCGGACGGCGAGCTGGTCGGGAATACCCCCGTCAAGGGGCGGGTTGTCCCGGCCGCGGTGCGTCTCAAGATCTGAGCCGCCGCACTTATACTCCCGCCGCCCTCACACCCGGTGATAACTCATGGCAACCAAAAAGAAGCAGCCCGAACAGGACCTCGACGTACTGGTCGACGAGCCCGACGAGCCCGAGCCGGATGACGCCGAGCCCGAAGAGATCGACGACGAGGACCTCGACCTCGAGGAGGTTGACGACGTCGAAGAGGTCGAGGCCACGGTTCCCGACGAGCTCGAGGACACCGCCGAGTCCGACGACTTCGACGACGACGAAGACGAGGACGAAGAGCACGATGAGGAGACTGCCGACGCCCTCGAGGAACTGGAGAGCCAGGAGCTGCAGCTCCTGGAGGACGAGGCCAACGAGGCGATGCTCGTCGACGAAGTCGAGGAGCTCCGTGCGATGCGCCGCGCCGAGCTGACTCTGAGCGTTGACGCCCAAGCGCGCCGCGCCGACGAGTTCGTGTGCCAGTCTTGCTTCATGGTCAAGCGCCTCAGCCAGCTCGCCAACAAACGAAAGATGTTCTGTCAGGACTGTGTCGCCTGACAGGGTCACCGTCGTAGTACCCACTTACAACGAGCGGGAGAACCTCGCGGCACTCGCCGAGGCGGTCGTAGCCCAGGGATTTCGCATGCTGGTCGTGGACGACGGCTCCCCGGACGGGACCGGTGAGATTGCCGATGACCTCGCCCGGGCCTACGACAACCTGACAGTGCTCCATCGCCGGGCCAAGCAGGGTCTGGGGCGCGCCTACGCGGACGCGTTCGACCATCTCGCCGGCAGCGCCGACGTGGTCGTAGAGATGGACGCCGACTTTTCCCACGATCCGGCCGACCTCCCTCGGCTGGTGCAGGCCGTCGACGATGGAGCCGACCTGGCGATCGGATCGCGCTACGTGCCCGGGGGGTCCACGCCGGACTGGCCGTTCGTCCGACGCTTCATCTCCCGAGGAGGCAACTGGTACGCCAGAACGATGCTTGGCATCGAGGTCCGCGACGCCACCGCCGGGTTTCGGGCGTTCCGAGCCGGGGCACTGGCGCGGCTTCCCTATCGTGAGGCGCGGGCTTCCGGATACGGGTTCCAGGTTGAGATGGCCTGGCGCGCGGCACAGGCCGGGATGAAGATCACGGAAGTCCCGGTCGTATTCCGGGACCGCACCCGCGGCACCTCGAAGATGGGAGGGCGAATCGTGTTGGAGGCGATGTGGCTGGTGACACTCTGGGGCATCAGGACCCTGCCGGCCCGCATGGGGCTCCGGCGATGAACGTCACGACACGGGTGGCATCCGTCGACGACGTGGGCACCCTGGAGAACCTCTACCGCGACCTCGCCCAGGAGATGACTCAGCTGCATCCGATGTGGCCAGTGGCCGACGGCCTGGCGGAGCCCGTCGCAGACAGCCTGCGGGCGCTGGTCGAAGACCCCGACGCAGTGGTGCTGGTGGGGGAGATCGACTTCAACCCGCTCGGGTTCCTCGTGGCCAAGGTCGAGCCGATGCTGCCCCAGGCCGGCGGCGAGGAGATCGGCTCCATCCGGTTCATCTACGTGGAACTGGAGGCTCGTGAAGTGGCAGTCGGTGAGGTAATGCGTGACGAGGCAATGGACATCCTGCGCGCCAGGGGGATCTCCAAGTTCGACGCCCATGTGCTGCCGGGGCACCGCCTGGCGAAGAACTTCTTCGAGGCTGGCGGTTTCTCCGCACGGTCGATCGTGATGCACCACAACGATGACCGTTGAGCGACCGGTCGTCGGCGTCGGTGGGCTGATCCGGCGAGGGGACGAGATCCTTCTCGTCCAGCGGGGCCGGGACCCCGGCAAAGGCCTCTGGGCGGTGCCGGGCGGGAAGGTGCTCTTCGGCGAGAGCATGCGGTCGGCCGTGGAACGGGAGGTTCTGGAGGAGACTGGTCTCCAGGTGCGCGCCGGCAGCCTCGTCTGGACCGGAGAGATCATCGAGTCCGGTGTCCATCTGGTGCTCCTTGACTACGAGGCGACCGTCATGGGCGGCGAACTTCGGGCAGCCGACGACGCCGCCGACGCCCGCTGGGTGCCGATCTCCGAGGCTGGGAACATGCCGCTGACACCGACCATGTTCGATCTGCTAGATACTCTGGGCGCATGACAACCGAGGTGATCGACCTTCTTCAGCGACTGATCCGAAACGCCTGCGTCAACGACGGGACTCCGGGATCGGGTGAGGAGCACCGGTCGGTGGCGACGCTGCAGGAATTCTTTGGGGTCGAAGGCCAGGTGTTCGAGCCGTCACCGGGTCGCCAGTCTGTTGTCTACCGGGTGAAGGGCGAGGATCCGGCCGCCCCCGCCCTGACACTTCTCCCGCACCTCGACGTGGTCCCCGTCGATCCCTCCGGATGGTCGGTCGACCCGTTCGCAGCCGAGATCGTGGACGGTTTCGTCTACGGGCGCGGCGCGGTCGACATGCTCAACGTCACGGCCGCGATGGCGCAGGCCGCACGCCCCTACATCACCGGGGAGGCGAGCCTCTCCGGCGATCTGATCTTCGTTGGCGCCGCCGACGAGGAGGCGGGTGGCATCTTCGGCGCCAAGCACCTCGCCGACAACCACTGGGACTTGGTCGGCGCCCCGTTCGTGCTCACCGAGGTCGCGTATCCGGCGCTCGAATACACCTCGGGCCCGACGGTCCCCGTCTCCATCGGCGAGAAGGGTGGCTATTGGAGCCTGCTCAAGGCTCACGGGCGCCCGGGCCACGGATCGGTCCCTTACGGGCAAGACAACGCGTTGCGCAAGATCGTTGACGCCCTCAAGGGGATCTTCGACACCCAAATGCCCGTCGGCATCAGCCCGGAGTGGGTCGACTTCGTTTCCCAACTCGGCCTCGAACCCGACCTCAAAGCGGCGCTGACCGACCCTGACCGGGTGGACGAGGCGGTCGACGACCTCGCCGTCACCGATCCGCTCTTTGCGCGCTATGCCCACGCCCTCACCCACACGACGATCTCGCCGAACCGTCTCGACGCGGGGATGAAGGTGAACATGATCCCGGACCAGGCCGCCGCTGCGGTCGACATTCGCTCACTCCCGGGCCAGGACCGGACCTTCATCGAGTCGCATCTGCACAAGGCGATGGGCCATGCCAGAGACGACATCGACATCGAACCGTACGGGTATGACCTCGAGGCGACCGTGAGCAAGACCGACACCCGCCTCTGGGAGGCCATCGCCGACTCCGGCGAAGATCTCGAGGGGCACCGCAACCTCCTCCCGACCCTGATGACGGTGGGCACCGACGCCCGGTTCTGGAGGGCGAATGGGTCGGTGGGTTACGGAGTGGGGCTGTTCGACGACCGAATGACCTTCTCCGAGATGCTCTCGCTGTTCCATGGTCACGACGAACGGGTCTCCGTGGAGTCCGTCCTGAGGACCACGGCCCTCTACGAACGCGTCCTCCACCACTTCTTCTCCAGTTGATCCAGGTCGTTTGCGACCTCGACGGAGTCGTCTACCGCGGCCGACAAGTCCTTCCCGGTGTCCCCGAGGCCATCGTCCGGCTGCGAGAGCAGGGTGCAAGGGTCCTATTCGTCACCAACAACTCGACCCGAACACCGGACGAGGCGGCAGCGCACGTCACAAGCATGACCGGCGTGGACTGCGATCGGGATGACGTGTGCACCTCTCCGCAGGCGGCAGCGCTGATCCTCCGTCCCGAGGACTCCCCGGCCTTCGTAGTGGGAGAGCGTGGCATCGACGTGGCACTGAGCGAGGCCGGACACGGGGTCACTGCAGACGCGCCCGAGGCCGGGAGCGTGGTGGTCGGCCTCACGCGTCGCATCGATTACGACTGGATGGCACGAGCGGCCTCTGCCGTCAGGAATGGCGCTCGCTTCGTGGCCACCAACATCGACCCGACGTTCCCGATCGAGGACGGGCTCCTGCCCGGCGCCGGTGCGATCGTCGAGGCCATCGCCACGGCCGCAGAGACCCGGCCCGAAGTGGCGGGCAAGCCCCACCGCCCGATGGTCGAGCTGGTGCGGAGCCGGCTCGCAGAAGGCCCAGTGTGGGTCGTTGGCGACCGCCTCGACACCGA
>CAZGWX010000028.1:0-9675 GCA_964529515.1 uncultured Acidimicrobiaceae bacterium | reverse complement strand
GGCCACCTCGAACAGCTGTCGCTCGGCGAGAGTGAGGAATCCGGCCGGTGAGTCGGGGAACAGCTCGAGGTCGAGGTCGACTTCTGCAAGCAGTTTCCTGGCCCACCGCTTCCGGTTCCAGTAGGGGGGACGCTGACCGCCGGCGGCGGCGAGATCGAGATTGTTCTTCACCGGCTCCGCCTGGACGAGAGAGGTGTCCTGGTAGGCGATGGACAGGCCCATCTTGCGGGCCAGTGCGGGCGAGTCGGTGCGGAGACGCTTGCCCCCGATGAGGACCGTTCCGGTATCGGTCTCGACGAAGCCGGATGCGATTCCGAGAAGGGTCGACTTCCCCGACCCGTTCTCGCCGACGAGGGCGTGTACCTCGCCGGCGCGACAGTCGAAGTCGACATTGGTCAGAGCCCGGACGGCCCCGAACTGACGGGACACGCCCGTCAGTTCGAGAACCGTCTCAGCCGACCCTTCTCGAGGATCGCGGTTGGTCATTAGCTACCGGTGTTGAACATCTGCGCGAGCAACTCGTTGGGCACGAGCGACGTGCCGGACACCACCGGGTTCGGACGGTCCGGGTCACAGTCGTCGGCCGTCACCCGGCGCATCTCGTGCGGGACCGTGATCACGCCCGGGATGTCAGCGCCGTTGATCGCCATCATGGCCGCCGTGACACCGGTCCTCGACTGGAAGTTCCCTCCTGCGGAGAACCAGATGTTGTAGGTCGGCTCGTTGCGCTCCGCCCAGTCGCAGAACAGGCTCTGCTCGTCGGTACGAAGGGCCAGAGTGAGGTTCTCGACCGGGATGTCGAGCTCGTCGTAGGCCTCGTAACCGCTGAGCATGCCGTCGGCGTACTCGTAGGCGTAGCCCCGGATGTCAGGGTTGGCCACCAGCAGACCCTCGAAGATGTCGGGGATGATCGGGTTGTACCAGTTGGTGTCACCCGTGGTGGAGTCCTCGTTCGCCGGTGGGTTGACGAGCGTGATCGAATCCGCGAGGGCGTCGATCGTGCACCGTTGCCATCCCAAGGACAGCGCGTTGTTGGGCGTGCCGCCCAGCAGAGCGACCTTCCCATCAGCGACCCCGTCGTTGAGCACCTCGGCGAAGCTCTCGCCCAGTGCACACAGGTCCTCGCCGACGACGGTGAGGTAGTCCTCACCCGGCACCAGCGCACCCTCTTGATCGGGGAGCCCCACCCATCCGGCCGAGAACGACACGTACGGGATACCCGCCGAATCGGCCTCGAGGATGGCGTCTGCGATCGCGACGCCCATGTCGGGGTAGCCGACGATGAAATCGACGCCACTGTTGATCAGGAACCTGATGTCATTGGCGTGCACCGCCGGGTCCGGGTTGAAGTTGGCGGCCGTGGCCACGATCTTCCCGATCTCGGGGTACGTGAGCGCCTGGAGGACGGCCTCCATCTTGCTCACCGAACGCCACACGTTGACGTCGTTGCCACCGCCGTCGGCGTAGCCCATCACCAGTTCGCCACCGCTGCCGGTGTCGCACTCCTGGTTGCGCCAGCACTCGAGCGCCTTGGTCACCGTGGCGTCGTCGATGTCCTGGGAAGCCCGGGCGATCGACGCCAGCACTATGTTCCAACTCGCCTCGTCGGAGGGCTCGACCGGGCCGAGCGCCTTCTCGATGAGGGCGGGGTCGGCATCAATGCTCTCGCCGAACTCCTCCAACGGATTGTCGGAGGTAGCTCCCGTCGTGGTCGTGTCGCCGCCGCCGGTCGTGGTGGTAGCACCCGCCGTCGAGGTCGTCTGCTGACCCGCCGTCGTGGTGGTCGGATCCGCACCACCGCCACAGGCGGCGATCACCAGACCCAGCACCGCTAGCCAGGCAATAACTCTGAATCGTTTCATATCCTCCTCCATCGGAACTCCTGATACAGGACGTTCGCTCCTTTCAACTCGACCCGCTCGTCTCCAACTGTGTCTTTCTCGTTTCTCCCGGCGACCGGCCTCTCCGTCTCTCCCGGAGCAGACGCTCCACGAAGCGGATGATCCGGTCGCCTGAGACCAGCATCCCGGCGATGATCACGACCCCGAACACGACGTTCTGCCAGGCCGTGGACAAGCCGAGGATCCTCATCATCTGGTTGAGCCAGGTGAGGAAGAATGCAGCAGCGGCAGTTGCGAAAGAGCTCGCCAGCCCGCCGGTGAGAGAGGCGCCACCGATGACCACGGCAGCGATGGGACCGAGGAGGTACGACTGGCCGGCGGCCACACCTGGGACCTTCAACTGCCCGGCCAGGGCGATCCCGGCAACGGCGTAGAACACCCCGGCCACGACGTACGCCCCGATCTGGTTGACGTTGACCCGCAGCCCCACCACGTGAGAAGCGACCGGGTTCGCCCCCACCGCCTGGAAACGGCGGCCGAGAGTCGTGTACCGGAAGCCCAAGATGAGCAGGACCGTGAGACCCATGCCGAGCCAGAAGACCGGGCTCAGCCCCAGGATTCGTGACCCGGTCCAATCGGAGAGCGGCACGGGAACCGGCAGCTGCACGGCGAAGCCCCTCGAGTAGCGGGTCACCAGACCCACCACGAGCTGGCCGACCGCCAGAGTGACGATCAGTGCGTTGAGCTTGATACCTCCGATGAGCAGCCCGTTGACCAGGCCGATCAGCGCTCCGACGCCAACGGCGGTGAGGATGGCGCGGCTGAGCGGCTGCCCCGGCTGGTTGCCGATGCCCACCATGAGGACCGCCGCCATGGTGATGGTCCCAGGAGTCGACAGGTCGATCCCTCCGGTCATGATGACGAGCATCTGCCCCATGGCCGCAAGGGCGAGGACCGCACCTCCCGACGCGACGGCTCGCAGCGCCGGTTCGCCCAGGGCGGCCGGCACCCAGACGGCCGCCACCGCGGTCAGCAGCCCGAGGGCGATGAAGACCGGCATGTAGCGGGAGGCCACCACGAAGCGGGTCAGCGTCGACGACGGGCGTCGCACGGTGGTCATCAGATATCCCCCGCCGGTTGCAGCAAGCCTGAGCGCTCTGCGACCCCGCGCTGGGCATCCAGTGCCAGCCGCCGGGCAGCGGCGGTGTCGGCGACCAGAGAGCCTTCATGCATCACGACCTCGCCTCCGACAAAGACCCAGTCGAGGTTGGAAGTGTCCATGCCCCAGACAACGGCCCCGATTGGGTCGTTGACCGGCCAGATGTTGGGGCGGTCGGTGCGGAGGACGATGACGTCCGCCGCCTTGCCGGGCTCGATAGTCCCCGTGACATCGCCAAGGCCGACTGCGGCAGCCCCGTACGAAGTGCCGAACTTGATCGTCTCCCGGGTGTTGAGCAGGTTCGGGAGACCTGCCTTCCCGGCCAGCTTCAGATCGAAAAAGCGGGCGTGTTGGACGCTGATCACCGCTCTCATCTGGGCGAACAGGTCCCCGGGCGCCAGGATCTCGCGACCGACTCCAAGCCCGGGCCGGATCTGGCGGTCCATGAGCCTCTGTACGGGCGGCATGCCGATCCCTCCGGCCATCTCCTCGGACGGGGCCACCACCACGCCGGACCCGGAGGAGGCGACCGCGTCCAGATCGTCGTCGGACAGTCGGGTGCAGTGGACCAGGGTCACGTCGGCTCCGAGCCGGCCGGCCAGCCGCCGGATCGATCCCACCGCGTCGTCAGTCGACCCGGCATGTGCATGCACACGAAGACCTGCGGAGCGGGCCAGCTCCCACTGCCGCTCGACATCGGTGTCCGGGACGGTCCCTGGCTCGTCCGAGCCGGCAGCGAGCGTTGACAGGTCTCCGGAAAGCGTTGTGTGAAGCGACCGCCCCCAGGCATCGGTTTCACCGGATCCCCGGGCGGCGACCAGAACAGTCCGCAGTCCCGAGTCGGCGTGCGCCTGGGCGACTGCGGAGATTCTCGACTCACTGCCACCGGTGTCACACCAATCGACAACCGTGGTGGTGCCGGCTTCCGCCGACGACAAGAGACCGAGAAGTGTGGCCGCGTAGGCGTCGTCGTCGGTGAGGTGCTCGGCCAAGGAAAGCTGGCCGGGATCGCCGGTGTTGCGGAAGAGCGAACCGGCGAGATGGTGGTGAGCATCGACGAAGCCAGGCATCACGATGGCATCGGAGGCCTCGACCACTTCCGCATCACGGGCACGCACACCCGTCCCGACCTCCGCAATCCGCCCGTCCTCGATGAGGACATCGGCGCGGACATAGTTGGTGGTTCGATCACCGAGGGTGAGGACACAGCCTCCTCGGATCACGGTCCTGCTCAACCGCCCGCCCCCGAGTCCGCGCTCTTCTTCACGGTCTCGTAGATGCGATCCACTGAAGGGATCGCCATGTCCTCCAACACCGCGGCTGCGGGCAGCGGGATGTGAGGGGTGGTGATGCGGACGCACGGTCCGTCCAAGTGCCAGAAACCCTCGTCCGAGACGATGGAGACAATCTCGGCGCCCCACCCGAGGAGCCTCGGATTCTCCTCCACCGTGAACAGGCGACCGGTCTGCGACACCGACTCGAGGATCGCCCGGGTGTCGAGCGGCACGAGGGTGCGGACATCGATGACCTCGGCGGAGATGCCGTCAGCAGCGAGACGCTCGGCGGCCTCCAGCGCCCGGGGCACCATCGCCGCCAGAGCGACGATCGTGACATCGGTCCCCTTTCTGGCGATCCGCGCCTTGCCCAGAACGTCGACGATCTCGCCCTCCGGCAGGTCCTCGCTGCTCGCCATGAGGGACTTGTGCTCGAAGAAGACAACCGGGTCGGGATCACGGACCGCAGCGGCCAACAGGCCCACGACGTCTGTGGGCGTGGAAGGGGCCACGACCTTGAGACCCGGGATCATCATGCACCAGTTCTCCACCGACTGAGAGTGCTGGGCGCCAAAGCGGACCCCGCCCCCGTTCGCCGTTCGGATCACGAGCGGGAGGCTGACCTGCCCATCTGTCATGTAGCGGGTCTTGGCGATCTCATTGGCGATCATGTCCCAGCTCACTGCGAGGAAGTCGGAGAACATGAGCTCGGCAATGACCGGGATGCCGGTCATGGCGGCTCCCATGGCGGCGCCAATGATCGCCTGCTCTGAGATCGGTGTGTCCCGGATCCGGTCAGGGCCGAACTCGTCGATGAGGCCCACCGTGGTCTTGAAGACGCCTCCGGCTGCAGCGATGTCCTCTCCGAGCATCACCAGCTTCGGGTCGCGCCTCATCTCCTGCGCGATGCCGTAGGCGACGGCCTCCCGATAGCTCAGTTTCGCCACTGTGAACCCCCGTTCGCCCATACGTTGGACAGAAGTGCGCCCTCGTCGGGCTCGGGCCCGGACTTGGCGAACTCGGTGGCAGCGTCGATCACTGCGGCGACCTCTCGCTCGATCCCCGACAGCGTTCCTTCCGGCGTTCCCAGGGAGAGCAGCCGGTCGTGATACATGGGAATCGGGTCGCGGTCCTTCCACGCGCTGATCTCGTCCGCGGGCCGGTACTTGCCAGGATCGGCACGCGAGTGACCGCCGTGGCGATAGGTGGTGGCCTCGATGAGGGACGGCCCTCCACCGTGGCGGGCCCTGTCGACCGCCTCCTTGGCGGTGAGATACACGGCGTCGGGATCGTTGCCGTCGACGACCACGGAATCGAGTCCGTAGGCAGATGCCCGGTCAGCGGCAGGACGGGGGACGGCCGTCACCAAGTCGATTGGCGTGTACTCCATGTAGAGGTTGTTCTCGCACACGAACACGACCGGGAGGCTCCAGATCTTCGCCATGTTGAGGGCCTCGTGGAACGCCCCGATGTTCGTGGTCCCGTCACCGAAGAAGCAGACGGCCACCTGATCGGACCCCCGCATCTGAGCCGACCACGCGGCGCCGTTGGCGATGCAGAGATGGGCGCCGATGATGGCGTAGCTGCCCATCATCCCCTTGGAGACGTCGGTCAGGTGCATCGACCCGCCCTTGCCCCCGAGGACCCCGTTCTCCCTCCCCAGCAGCTCGGCAAGCGCCTCGCCGGGGTCCATCCCCCGGGACAGCGAGTGGGCGTGGCCTCGGTAGGTGGCGAAGGTGTAATCGTCAGGGCGCATTGCCGTCGCGAACCCTGTCGCCACGGCCTCCTGTCCCAGTGATAGGTGGGTCGTCCCCTTGACCAGGTTCTGGAGGAACATGTCATGAGCCCGCTTGCCCCACTGCCGGAGCAGGTGCAGCCGCCGGTACATGGCCAGGCGGGTGTCGGCCTCGATCGGGCGGGAGGCCATCGACTGGTCCATCGGCTGCGGCAGGCGCGGTGGCCGGAGCGCGTAGTCGTAGCGGGGGTCGGCGATCTCAGTAGGCATTGGCGACCATTAGCTCCTCACAGGGGAACAGCGTGATGACCTTGCACCCGTCGGCAGTGACGACGACCTCTTCCTCGATCCGTGCCGCGGAGCGCCCGTCGCCCGCGGGAGCGTAGGTCTCTAAAGCGAACACCATGCCTTCCTGGATCTCCACCGGAGTCTCCAGTGAGTTGAGCCGGCTGATGATCGGCCGTTCGTGGAGCCCCACGCCGACGCCGTGGCCGAACTGCAGCCCGAAGGCATCCATCTCGTCGGTGAAGCCGAACTCCTCCGCCCGGGGCCAGACCTTGGCGATCTGGTCGGTGGTGGTGCCCGGTTTGACGAGGTCGATGGCCGCGTCCATCCACTCCCGTGACTGCTTGAACGCGTCGCGCTGGGCCTGTGTCGCCCGACCCACCACGAACGTGCGGTAATAACAGGTCTTGTAGCCGTTGAAGGTGTGGATGATGTCGAAGTACGCCTGATCCCCGGGGCGGATTAGGCGGTCACTGAAAACGTGGGGGTGTGGCGAACAGCGCTCCCCGGCGATCGAGTTGATCGCCTCGACGAACTCCGAACCCATCTCGAAGAGTCGTGCATGGGCGTAGGCCACCACGTCGGACTCCCGGATGCCTGGCTTGAGCATCTCCCAGATGCCGTGATAGACCCCGTCCACCATGGCGCACGCCTGGGTCAGGAGGATGATCTCGTCGGGGCTCTTGATCTCACGTGCCCTCATCATCGCCTGCTGCCCGTCGACCACGTTGAGCCCCTCGGCCTGGAGGGCGAGGATCACCGCGGTCTCCGCCATGTCGACACCGAGCCGCTCCCCTGCGAGCCCCTCCGCCTCGAGGACCGACTTCAACTCCTCCGCCGCTCGGCTGTGGAGGCCGGTCTCCGGGCCGATGGCTCCCTGGAGGCCCGTGTTGCCACCGACCGAGTTCTCCATGTCGTACATGTGTGGCAGCTGGAGCCGATGGGCTTTGGCGGCCGACCCGAAGTCCCATATGCGCGGGCGGCCGGTCCGTGTCACCAAGGCGTAGCGCTCCCCCTTGTTGAACGCCCAGTACCCGATCTGCGTCGAGGTCGCGTATCTGATGTTGGAGGTCTCGAATAGGAGCACCGCCCCCAGGTCGTACTCCTCCAGCATCCGGCGGACGCGGTCGATTCGGTACTGGCGGAGCCGTTCGAAATCGACACGGATCTCCCAGTCCACCCCCATGATGCCGGGGGCCGGGCTGGTCGCAACCGGGAACTCACTCATTGCCGATCCTTTCCCCCAGGCTCAGACGCCAGGGCATTCTCGAGATAGGTCCAATCCCTGCGGAAGCGATACGAATGACGCCCGGGCGGCTGGGGAGCGGCGGTCTCCAGCCAGCGCACGACCCCGTCGCCGATGTTGCGGAACTCGTGGACGCAGCCCACGCCGGCCCAGGCGAGGTCTCCCGCGCGAAGCGTGAACTTCTCGCCGTCGAAGGTCCCCTCGGCCTCGCCCTCGAGGAAGAGATACGCCTCTTCCAGGGGGTGGTCGTGCGGCCCGGCCAACCCGTTGGGCACGTACTGGACCATGAACATGGTGTGCTGGTCGGAACCGAGGTCGGAGTCGATCATCATCTTCACAGTGATCCCGCTGTACACCAGGAGCGCGGTCCGCATCGAGGCGCTGAGGGCCAGCTTGTCCTGGGTCTGCATCTCGGGGTCCATGTTCTCCGGCGAGATGTGCCCGTAGTTGCGTGTTCTTGGGTCCCGTGGGTCGATGGGGACGGGGTCAGGCTGGGGCAAGGCGTCGACCCGGTACGTGTCGAAATCGAAGCGCTCTCTCGGCAACGGCACCATCACCTCGGCGAATGTCACCGTGCGGTCGGAGAGATTGCGCAACCCGTGGGGCGTGGCGGTGGGAATCAGGCCGTAATCACCGGTGGTGGCGGAGACACTGCCCTCCGATGTGTCGATGACAAGGTCGCCCTCGACGATGAAAAGGCTCTCCTCGAAAGAATGGAGGTGGGAGCCCACCCAGCCGCCCGGCTCGAGCTTCGACACCCGGACACCGGTGTGCACCGATCCCGCGGCCTCGGAAACGGAATAGTCGGCCGTGTAACCCTCGCTGTACCCGGCGAACTCGGGAGGCGTGGTGAAAACCATGGCGGCGGCCTTCTTCACGATGTGATTGGACATCAGTTCGCCCTCTCTCTCAGGTACTCGGCAACGGCGCTCATGTCCCGATCGGCGTAGCCGGCCTCATTGGCCTCCTTGATCAGCGCAAGCACGGTACGGGCAGTCGGCATGGGCACGCCGCTTCGCTCGCCGAGCCCGGTGATCAGTTCCATGTCCTTCTGGACGAGATCGAGGCTGAACGCGACCGCCGCGTTCTCGGGGTCTTCGAAAGCCTGACGCTTGTACTGGACGAACGGCGCCCCGGTGGCACCGCTGGCGAATACCTCGTAGGCCGTCAGCCGGTCGACCCCGGAGCGTTCGGCGAGGACGAGCGCCTCGGAGAGGGCAGTGTTCAGAGCGTGAACCAGTGCGTTGATCGCCAGCTTCATAGCGGCGCCAGTGCCCCTGGGACCCGTGTAGACGATGCGGGCGGCGATCGGCTCCAAGACCGGCCGGGCCGCCTCGACGTCGGTGGCTTCGCCTCCTGCCATCACCGTGAGGTTGCCGGCCTCGACGACCGAGACGCTGCCCGAGACCGGACAATCGACAAAGGTCGCACCGGCAGCATCCACGGCCGCCCCCACCTCGACGACGGTCTCCGGGTCCACCGTCGAGGTGTCGATCACGATCGTTCCGGGGCGTACTCCGGCCACGATGCCGTCATCCGACAGGTAGACGTCGCGGACGGCAGCGTCGTTGGCCAGGCTGGTGATAACGAAATCGGCGGCGCGGGCTGCCTCGGATGCGGACCCCACGACCGAACAGCCGGTGTCGCGGGCCACCGCCTCCGCTTTGTCCCGGTTGCGGTTCCAAACCATCACGGTGTGCCCGGCCCGTGCGATGGTCGCAGCCATCGCTCCTCCCATGCGACCGGTCCCTAACACCGCCACTATTCGCTGGCCTGTCATAGGTGAACAGTGACACTACACACTGCGAAGCCTCAGTGTGTCCCGGCGACGATCAGGCCGGCGATGTGCCTCCCGATGGCCATCGAAGCCGTGCCCCCTGGAGACGGTGCATTGAGCACGTGCACCGACCGTCCTGAACGCTCGATCACGAAGTCGTCGACGAGCTTGCCCCGCCTGTCGACCGCCTGCGCCCTGATCCCCGCTCCCCCGCGCATCAAGTGGGACGCCTCCACCGCCGGGACCAGGCGTCGTGCCTGGCGGGCATAGAGGGTACGCCACCTCGAGGCGAGCTCTCTGCTGCCGGCCCCGAGGTTGGCGGCTGCGAGCCTCCAGAAGCCACCGAACGCAGCCATCT
>CAZGWX010000027.1:0-3220 GCA_964529515.1 uncultured Acidimicrobiaceae bacterium | reverse complement strand
CCTCATCCACACCGACGCCGTGCAGGGCGTGCGTGCGGTCGACCTCGCAGTCCTCGACGTCGACATGCTGTCCCTGTCGGCCCACAAGTTCGGCGGTCCCAAGGGCGCGGGTGTCCTCATCGTGCGGGAGGGCGTCCGCATCGAGCCGATGATCCATGGAGGCGGGCAGGAGGCCGGTCGGCGATCGGGCACCAACGACGTGGCCGCTGCCGTCGGTCTGGCCCGTGGGTTGGAACTCGCCTTCGAGGACGCCCCACAGGACCCCGGCCTGCGGGACGACTTCGAGAAGCTGGTCCTCGACAAGATCCCGGACGCCGTGGTCAATGGTGACGGCGCGGTCCGTGGCCCCCACCACTCCAACATCAGGATCGCAGGGGTGCGCAACGAGGACGTCCTGATCCGGCTCGATCGGGCCGGCGTGGCCGCCTCCGCAGGGTCTGCCTGTCAATCCGGTGCGCCGAGCGTGAGTCACGTCCTCGCCGCCATGGGTCTGAGCCGCGGCGAGGTGAGGGAGTCATTGCGGTTCAGCTTCGGATGGACAACGACCCAGGGCGAGGTCGCCGACGGAGCCAAGGCACTGGCCGACGCGGTGGAGGCCTTGCGATGAGGGTCCTCGCCGCGATGTCCGGCGGTGTCGATTCCTCGGTGGCCGCGGCCCTCATGGTCGAAGCCGGTCACGAGGTGATCGGAGTCACCCTCAAGCTCTGGTCGGGCCCGGATGGGGAGATGCCCACCGCGGGATGCTGCACCCTGTCCGACTCCGAGGACGCCCGGCGCGTGGCGGCCACACTCGGCATCCCTTATTACGTACTCGACTACACCGACGAGTTTCGGGACGGCGTGGTCGACCGGTTCGTCTCCGACTACGCCTCGGGCCGGACCCCCAACCCGTGCATCGAGTGCAATCGGACCGTCAAGTTCGACCGTCTTCTCCGACGACTCGACGAGTTGGAGTGCGACATACTGGTCACCGGACATCACGCTCGGGTCGTCGAGGCGCCATCCGGATGGGAGTTGCACCGCGGGAAGGACTCGGCCAAGGACCAGTCGTACGTCCTCTCCATGCTCACCCAGTCCGAGCTCGCAGTCACCCGTCTCCCCGTGGGCGAGATGACCAAAGGAGACGTCCGCCGCGTGGCCGGCGAGCTCGGCCTGCGTACCGCCAACAAGCCTGAATCGATGGACATCTGCTTCGTCGGCCAGGGCGACTACCGCGGCTTTCTGCGTAAGACCGCACCGGAGGCGTTCGTGCCCGGGCAGCTCGTGGACACTGCGGGTCAGGTAGTGGGAGGCCACGATGGCGTGGCCGGGTTCACCATCGGTCAGAGACGCGGGCTGGGAGTCGCGGTCGGTGAGCCGAGGTACGTCGTAGGGATCGACCCTCACCGGTCACAGGTGATCATTGGCTCCCGGAGCGACCTCCGGGTTGCCTCGGTCGGCCTCACCGGACTGACGACCACCGCCCCCGGCCTCCTTCTCGACGGAGAGGTCAGTTGCCAGTACCGGGCGCATGGTGAAGTGGTGACAGCACGCCTGCAGGCGACCACCCTCGTCTTCCAGGACACCCAGGAGGGAGTGGCGCCCGGACAGACCGTGGCCTTCTACTCCGGGGACCGTGTCCTGGGCGGTGCGGTCATCTCCGGCACGAAAGCAGAAACCTCGCTCACTCGGACGAAATTGGTGCGGCCGACGGCCTAGTATGTCCTCGACGCCACGAGCGTCGCGCTCCTTCACTCTCGACCCGTAGGGTGAATGACGCCGTCCGGAGGCCCGGCCGCAAGGCCGGACCCGGCCAGGCCGGGGTGCCAGCAAGTTGGACGGGTCATCGAGGAAGAGACATGGCAAACACCAACATTTACGTCGGGAACCTGGCGTACGGCACGACCTCCAAGGAGCTCGAAGACGCCTTCGGCCGCTACGGCGAAGTTGCCCGAGCCCAAGTAGTGACAGACCGCGACACGGGCCGCTCCCGTGGCTTCGGATTCGTCGAGATGGTCTCGGCTGACGAAGCCAACGCTGCGATCGAAGCCCTGGACGGCTCCGATCTGTCGGGCCGAAAGCTCACGGTCAACAAAGCCCGCGAGCGCGACCGCTAACCGATCTACGACCAAAGAGAAAGGAGCCCCGGGAGGAGGTGGGGCTCCTTTTCTCTTCTTTCCGGTGATGGACCGGGATTAGATGTCGTCTGGGAATTCTTGGTCGAGTCGATCCTGGATCGCCTCGGCGCTCTCACCGGTGCGCTCCTTGATCTTGCCGACGAGTTCTTCGAAGTTGCCTTCGGCAACGTCCATGTCGTCATCGGTGAGATCGCCCCAGATCTGGCGGGCACGGCCCTTGACCTGGTCCCATCGGCCTTCCCACTTGGTCCTCGTAAAGCTGTCCATAAGACCCTCCTTTGGGTTCTGTCCGTGAATTACCCGGTCTGATACCGGGCGAAACCCGGCTGATACCGGGCGAAACGCTCAGCCCTTGTATCCAGAGGCTCTGGCGGCACGACCCTGGCGCTCGGCTTTTGCCTTGGCCTGCTCCCGGCTCTTGCGATCACCCGCCTCGTAGCGGTATTTCTTCCCCGAGTCGCCCCACTGGTAGTAGGGACCCTTGGAGTCTTCGCTCCGATGCACTGGCATGTGCGCTCCTTTACTCACCGGGGCCTACCCACGGCGCGGGACGGCGAAAACGGCAAACTCGCTGTCGATGGGCGCCGGTATCGTCGCCGCTCATGGACCCGGTCGAACAGAGGATCGAGGAGCTGCGGGCCGAGATCCGCCAGCACTCCTACCGGTATCACACCCTCGACGATCCGGTGGTTTCCGACGCCCAGTACGACGCCCTTGTGCGCGAGCTGACCAAGCTCGAGAACGAGCACCCCGAGCTGATCACACCCGACAGCCCGACGCAGCGCGTGGGGGGGCCCGTCGCCGACCTGTTCCGTCCGGTGACCCATCTCCGGCCGCTGTTTTCCCTCGACAATGCCGAGTCGAGAGAGGACCTGTCAGGGTGGCAGCAGCGGATGATCCGACAGCTCGGGAGCGAGCCGAGCGGGTACGTATGCGAGTTGAAGATCGACGGCCTTGCCGTGGTCCTGGTCTACCGAGACGGGCTCCTCGACACCGGTGCTACCCGGGGGGATGGGACCACGGGCGAGGACATCACCGCCAACCTCCGCACCATCCAGTCGGTGCCTCTGCGCCTATTGACCGAAGACCCGCCCGCCCTGCTG
>CAZGWX010000026.1:0-3678 GCA_964529515.1 uncultured Acidimicrobiaceae bacterium | reverse complement strand
CGTGCCGTTCGTGGCGGTCCTGGAAGACGGCGACCGGATCGTCCTCGACGGGAAACGCACCGAGGTGGAGAGGGGAGCGGTGCCTGCGGGATACGTCTATCTCGACGGGTCCTCCGTCGGGGACGTGCGCGGCGGCGTCCTGCGCGATCGTGGCCATCTCGCCGATGAAGGAGTGGTGGTCGTGACCGTCGGCTTCGAACGCAGCACCGGCAAGATCGTCTACGGACCGGATCTCGACAGCCACGGGTTGATGGACGACCCGAGTGCGGTCCTGGAGAAGGCGTCGCAGGCAGTTGCCGAGGCCCTGAAGGATCAGATCGGCCGCGCCGACCTCGGAGAGATGCAGAAGACCGTCCGCCAGGCCGTGGGTCGTGTGGTCCGCGCGGAGACCCAGCGCAAGCCGGTCATCTTCCCGGTGGTAATGGAGCTCTAGGGGCTCGAGCGGTCGTTTCAGGATGTCTCCCCCACCTGTGGGGGAGTACCGCCGAAGGGGGGAGGGGGTGAGTTCCGAAGTCAAGTACGGCCCGGCGCGTCGGAGGTTTCGCAGGGTGGAACCGACCCCCTACCCCCGGCCTCGTCCCTCGGCCGGCGGTACCTTCCCCCACTCCTTCGTCATGGGGGACTAATCCTTGCTCGGCCGGCGGCACTTTCCCCCCGCTTCGCTCCGGGGACCAAGTGCCAAGCGCTCCGCGCTTGCCGCGCTACTCTGCAACTCAATGCCAAGTCGGACACCCACCCGGAAGGGCTCCGGGCGGAGACGGGTGTCCCCCAAGCCACAAGCGAAAAAGCCAAGAGCAAAGACGACCAAGCGGGACAGCCTCCTCAGTCGCACGAGCCGGATGCTGGCCGGAGTGCGCACGAGGACCCGCCAGGCGTTGGGCCGCCAGACCGATGATGTCTGGGGCCTCATTCTCATCGTCCTCGCCGTACTGGTGATCCTGTCATTCGCCGCCCTGGCCGGTCCTGTCGGACAGGGCATCGAGACCGGCACACGCGTCCTCTTCGGTGTCTGGCGTTTCGTGCTGCCCCTGGCGCTCGCCGGAATCGGTCTTGCCATGATCCTCGGCAAGCCGAACGACGGAGCGAAGCGCCTCACCCTCGGCGGCCTCACGGTGTTCATCGGGACCCTGGCCCTGTTCCACCTGCTCACCGGGGCGGTTGCGCTGCAGCCCAACATCGAACTGGTCCAGGAGCGCGGCGGGGCGGTCGGCGCCCTGATCGCATTCCCGATGCGCCGGATCCTGGGTCAGTGGGGGTCGTTCGTGGTCCTGGCGTCCGCCATCGGCATCGGGGTCCTGGTCATGACACGGACCACCGTCCGGGAACTGTTCCTGGGCCTGGCCTCGATGGCGAGATCGGTCCGCAAGTTCGCGCGCTCCACCCTCCTTGAGGCGGGGCCTGGCGGGGTCGAGCAGCTCGTGGCCGTTGCCCAGGTCAAGGCCGACGATGCCCGGGGCCGTCACGAGAAGCCGCGCAAGCGCCGCCCCGTCGTCGAGAAGCAGGCGGAGCGTCCCGCCGCCAAGCCACGCCACCAGAAGCCGGTGCCCGATCCCATTCGCGGGCCGGGCACCGGCTACAGGCTTCCGCCGCTCGGCCTGCTCGAACCGGGCAGTGGCGGCGACATCAACAGGAAGAGCCTCGACGAGACCGCCCGGCAGCTGGAGGACACCCTTCTCCAGCACGGCGTCGACGCCACGCTGACGCGGATCACCCCCGGTCCGACCGTCACCCGCTACGAGATCGCCCTGGCGCCGGGTGTCAAGGTGAACCGGGTCTCCAACCTCGCTCACGACATCGCGTACGCACTGGCCACGCCCGACGTCAGGCTCATCGTCCCCATTCCGGGAAAGCAGGCGATCGGCGTCGAAGTGCCCAATCAGAAGCGCCGCCTGGTCTCTCTGGGCGACATCTTGTCCAGTGCGGAGGCGGCGGTGCCGCACCCTTCGCTGACGATCGGCCTCGGTCTCGACATCTCCGGATCGCCCAAGCTGTTGAACCTCGCCGAACTTCCCCATGTGCTCATCGCCGGCGCCACGGGGGCCGGAAAGTCGTCATGCATCAACTCCATCGTCACCTCGATCCTGGTGCGGACCCGGCCCGATGACGTGCGTCTGATCCTCGTCGACCCCAAGCGGGTCGAGCTGGGCCAGTACGACGGAGTGCCCCACCTGCTCACCCGTGTCATCACCAACCCGAAGAAGGCCAACGATGCCCTCAAATGGGTGGTCGCCGAGATGGACCGCAGGTACGACCTGCTCAACGAGGCCAAGGTCCGCGACATCGAGGGCTACCGGGGCAAGCTGGAGCGTGGCGACCTCGACCCCGAAGGGTTCGACCGGTTCCCCTACATCGTGGTGGTGATCGACGAGCTCAACGACCTGATGATGGTCGCCGGGCGCGAAGTCGAGGAGTCGGTGGTGCGCATCGCCCAGATGGCCCGCGCCGTCGGCATCCACCTCGTCATCGCCACCCAGCGTCCCTCCGTTGACGTGATCACCGGTGTGATCAAGGCCAACATCCCGAGCCGTCTCGCCTTCAGCGTCGCCTCCCAGACCGACAGCCGGGTGATCATCGACTCGGCCGGTGCCGAAAAGCTGATCGGGATGGGCGACATGCTGGTGGTGACCGCCAAGGAGCCGCGAGCCCAGCGCATCCAGGGTGCCTGGGTCCGGGAGAGCGAGATCCACGCCGTCGTCGACTGGGTGAAGGCCCAGAAGGACGCCGAGTACGAGGAGAGGGTTCTCGAAGCGCCTCCCACACCGGCGGGGAGTGACGGGGAGGAAGAGGACGACGATCACGAGCTCATTCGTCAGGCCATGGAGTTGGTCGTCCGCTCCCAGCTCGGGTCGACCTCCATGCTCCAGCGCAAGCTGCGAATCGGCTTTGCCCGGGCCGGCCGCGTGATGGACGCGCTGGAACGGCGGGGCGTCGTCGGACCGTCCACCGGGAGCAAGGCGCGCGACGTCCTGATGACCGTCGAGGAGCTCGAAGAGGCCCTCGAGGCCGAGTCCTCCCGGGTGTGACGGGCCGGCGGGGAAGATCGACCAGGGCGGTAAACTTGCCTCGCCATCCGGGCGTGGGGTAGAGGAAGGAACCGATCAGGACGTGAGTTCTCGCAAACCGGGGCTGGGTCGCGGGCTGGAAGCCCTCATCCCGACCGAGTCCGAAGCGACACCGCCGGCAATTTCGGGGCAGACTTCTGCCGATGGGGTCCCGATGTTCAACCTGATCAACCCCGACGGCACTGTGCGTGACCGTCTTCCCGTGACTCTGGACGAGACCAAGGCGCTGTACGCCGACATGGTCGAGGCCAGGGTCTACGACGAGAAGTCGATGGCCATGCAGCGTCAGGGACGGCTTGCCACCTACGCCCCCTTCCGGGGCCAGGAGGCCGCGCAGATCGGCGCCGCCGCCGCCATCGCCCCTGGCGACTGGGTCGCCGGCACCTACCGGGACGCCGCACTCAACTGGAAGGCCGGATACCCCTGGCGACTCCTCATCCTCGGCCGAACTGGAGACGAGCGCGGCGGAGAGGTGCCGGACGACGTCAACGTGATGCCCCCTTCGATAACCGTCGGTGGCCACATGATCCATGCCGTCGGCATGGCGTGGGCCGAGAAGCTGAAGGGGACCCGCCGCATCGCCCTCACTTCGTTCGGCGATGGTGCCACCTCCGAG
>CAZGWX010000025.1:0-7565 GCA_964529515.1 uncultured Acidimicrobiaceae bacterium | reverse complement strand
GCCTCGCCATCGATGAAGCTCACTTCACCTTGGCCCTCGGCGGTGTTCCCGAACCCACTATCCAGCGTCACCAATCCCAGGCCGGCTCGCAGCTTCGAGATGTCGATGGCACCGTCCCCGTGGGTGCCGATGTGCACCGGCAGGGTCAGCTCTTGGTCTCCGTATCGGAGTACGGCGTCGGGCATCGGGTTCCTTCCTAGCTCTCGTGGGAGGCGCGTGCGGCTTCGATGACTTGTTGCGCCTCCGCATGCGGGACTTCCGCGTAGTGGTCGAACTCGACCTCGAAAGTCCCTCGTCCTGAGGTCAATGATCGCAGTTCCGCAGCGTATTGCCTCATTTCGGCCATCGGGACCTCGGCGGTGACGATACGGGTCGAGCCCTCGCCGTCCATACCCAGCACACGGCCCCGCCTGGAGTTGATGTCGCCCATCACGTCGCCGAGGTAGTCCTCGGGGATGATCACGCTCACCTTCATCACGGGCTCGAGGAGCACGGGCCGAAGGGAGTCGGCGGCGGCGCGAAACGCGTGGATGCCGGCCATACGGAACGACATCTCGTCGGAGTCGACGGCGTGGAACTTGCCGTCGAACACCTCGGCGGCGACATCGATGACGGGGTATCCGGCCAGGACTCCACGGTCGAGGGCCTCCTTGACCCCTTTGTCGACGGCGGGGATGAAGGACCTGGGGATCGAACCGCCCTTGATCGAGTCGATGAACTGGTAGCCGGAGCCGCGGGGGAGGGGGGAGAAGCGGACGAACGCCACGCCGAACTGGCCGCGGCCGCCGGTCTGCTTCTTGTGCTTGCCCTCGGCTTGCGCCGATGCGGTGATCGTTTCCCGGTACGGGACTTTGGGGAGGGCCGAGTCGACCTCGACACCGAACATCCGGCTGATCCGCTCCAGGGTGACGTCGAGGTGGCTGTCGCCCAGCCCGGAGAGGATTGTCTCGCCGGTCTCGGCGCGTCGCTCGACACCGACGGTCGGATCCTCGTCCGCGATGCGGGACAGAGCCATGGAGAGCTTCTCCTCGTCCTGATGGGAACGGGGGGTGATGGCGATCTCGGCCACCGGGCGGGGGTGGGTGACGGGTTCGATGACGAGGTCGGATCCCGAGCTGCGCAGCGTGTCTCCGGCCCGCAGGTCGTCGACCTTGGCGACCGCGCCGATCCCACCCACGGGGAGGTCCGGCACGTCGCGGTGCTCCTTGCCCTGAAGCTTGAAGAGGCTGTGCAGACGGACCTTTCCACCGGTGCGCGCGAGTTCGAGATCCTGGTCTGCCTTGAGTGCTCCCGAGTAGACGCGAAAGAGGCTGACCCGCCCGACGAAGGGGTCGGAGAAGGTCTTGAAGACGTATGCAGCGACGGGAGAGTCCTCCGACATCCGGGGCGCGGTTCCGGCTTTGAGCTCGGGGAACGTGCGCTCGGTCGGGTTGGGTCCGTAATCGATGATGAACTCGAGCAGGGTGTCGATCCCGATCAGTCGGGCAGCCGAGGTGACCAACACCGGGTGGATGTCGCCGGAGAGGATCCCTTTGTGAATGGTGGCCACGATCTGCTCGCGAGTCGGCTCCTTGCCTTCGAAGTAGGCCTCCATCATCTCGTCGTCGGTCTCGACGATGGTCTCGATGAGGCCCGTGTGGGCCGAGTGGACCAGGTCGGCGACATCGGCCGGCAGATCCACCTGGGTGCCGGTCGATGCGCCCGCCTTGTACTCGTAGGCCCGTTCACTGGCGACTCGCACGAGGCCGCGCAGATCGGCCTCCTCTCCAATCGGTGCGTGGATTGGAGCGATGGCCTTGCCGAACGCGGAGCGGAGGTCTTCGAGAGTCCGCGTGTAAGAGGCACGCTCGCGGTCGAGCTTGGTGATGACCACGGCGCGGGGGATGCCCTCCTCCCCGGCGGCGCGCCAGAGCTGCTCGGTGTGGACTTCGACGCCGTCGACGGCGGACACGCAGAAGAGGGCGAGGTCGGCCGCCCGGAGAGCTGAGCGGGCGTCGCCGACGAAGTCAGACGAGCCCGGGGTGTCGATGAGGTTGATGCGGTGATCCATCCACTCCACAGTGGCCGTGGCCAGACTGAGGGAGATGTTGCGGGCGATCTCTTCGGCCTCGTGATCGAACGTGCTGGTGCCTGTGTCCACCGATCCCATGCGGTTGGTGGCGCCGGCGACGAACAGCATCGCCTCTGCAAGCGTGGTCTTTCCGCTCCCGCCATGACCCACCAGGACGACGTTGCGAACTTTGTCGGGGACCACGTGACCTCCTTGTTGAACCTGGCGCGATCCTAACGGTGGATGCGGGACGCGTCCGAGGCCGGGTGCTACTTTCGCGTCGTGATCGACTTGCGGGTCCGCCCCCGAGTGACCCGGTTCCTCGAACCAATCGGCCGAAACCTGTCCCGGATCGGCATGACCGCCACCGCCATGACCATCCTCGGGCTGTTGGTGGTGGTCGCCGGCGCCGTGCTCATCGCCACCGGAAGGCTGGTGGGCGGAGCGGTGGTCGTACTGCTGGGCTCGATGCTCGACGGTCTCGACGGAGCGGTCGCCCGCGCTTCAGGCAGTGTTTCGGACCGAGGGGCCTTTCTCGATGCCGCGTTCGACCGTTTGGGCGAGATCGCAGCCTTCGGCGCGCTGGCAGTGGCGAGCGCAGGAGCTCCTCGGACCCTTCTCCTCATCGTGCTGGGGCTCGGCGGCGCCATGCTCGTCCCGTACATGCGAGCCCGGGCGGAGGCCGTGGGGATCGACGGACGGGGCGGGATGATGGGCCGCGCCGAACGCATCCTGCTCTTCTGCGTCGGCCTCATCGTGGGACAAGTGGAGCCGATGTTGTGGATTTTCGTGGTCCTGGTGTGGATCACGGTGGTCACACGCTTCTGGCACACCTACCGTTCCATCCCGTGAAGGGAGGGCTCGCGTATCTTGGCCTTCGGGCCGGCGTGGGCCTGGTCGGCCTGCTCCCCGGGGCAGTTGCTCGGATGCTGGGGAAGATCGCCGGTGCCATCTGGTGGGCGGTGGACGGCGACCGCCGGCGCATGGCGACCCGTCACATGTCCCGAGTCCTGGGCAACCCGGCGGTCGCTCGAAGAGCCGGCCGGGGGATCCTCATGTCGTACGGCCGCTACTGGGCCGAGGCCCTCTGGGCGCGCGAGAGGCGCGTTGATCGGATGCTCGCCACGACCACTGTGGAAGGGCTCGAGCACATCCTGGAGGCACGTGACGCCGGAACCGGGATGATCTACGCCCTGCCACACATGGGGAACTGGGAGGCTGCCGCTCCGGTTGCCGGCCGGGAGGGCGTGCCGGTGGTGGCTGTCGCCGAGAAGCTGCCCAATGAGCGGATCACAAACTGGTTCACCCGGATGCGGGCCGCGTTTGGCATCGAGATCGTGCTCGCCACGGGCAGCGTCGAGGTCATGCGCCGCCTCGAGGCCGCCCTCGCTTCCAACAAGGCCGTCGCTTTGCTCTCCGACCGGGATCTCAAGGGCCGCGGAGTCGCTGTCGAGTTCTTCGGCGAGGAGACGACGCTCCCGGCCGGTCCGGCCACCATCGCCATCAAGACGGGGGCACCGCTGCTGCCGGTCGCCTCGTATTTCGACGGGGACGGGCATCGGGTCGTCGTCCACCCACCGATCCCGGTGCCGGAAGGCCTGCCCCGTCCCGAGCAGGTGCGGATCATGACCCAGGCACTGGCACACGAGATGGAGGGCTACATCCGCCAGGCACCAGAGCAGTGGCATCTGGTCGTCCCCAACTGGCCCTCGGACCAATGAGGGTCGGCCTCGTTTGTCCGTACGACTACACGGCCCCGGGTGGGGTCCAACAGCTGGTGTCCGATGTCGCTTCCGGGTTGCGGGCTCGGGGACACGACACCGTCGTCGTGGGTGCCGGGCACAGCGAGAACCAGTCCCCAGAGGGTGTGGTACTCGTGGGCGGCACGATCCGCATCGAGGCCAACGACTCGGTGGCACCGGTTGCGCTCTCCCCGGCGTCCTGGGGGAGGGTGCGGGATGTACTGGCGGACGTCGACGTGGTTCACGTTCACGAGCCGCTCGTGCCACTCGTCGGCTGGTCCGCCCTCGGCACCGGGAAGCCGACTGTGGCGACTTTCCATGCGGATCCGGCACCGTGGGTGCACCGGGCGTACCGGGCGATCCCCGGTGCGGGCCTGATGCGGAGATCGGTGGTCACCGCGGTGAGCCCGACCGCGGCCGCGGCCATCCCGGAGTCGTGGGGGCCGGTGGAAGTGATACCCAACGCCATCGACGTTGCTTCCTACGACCTGGATGCGGAGCGCGTTCCGACGCGAGTTGCCTTCCTCGGCCGGGACGAGCCGCGCAAGGGTCTGGACGTGCTTCTGGAGGCGTGGCCGGCCGTGGTGGACAGTATCGAGGGCGCCGAGCTCAAGATCATGGGTTCGGACCGGCCGGTCGCCCTACCGGGGGTCGAATTCCTGGGTCGTGTCAGCGGCGACTTCAAGAAGCGCATCCTGGCCTCGTCGACAGTCTTCGCAGCTCCCAATATCCGCGGTGAGAGCTTCGGCATCGTGGTGGCCGAGGCCATGGCCGCCGGGTGCGCCGTGGTCGCGTCCGACCTTCCGGCCTTTCGCGACGTGGCGGGGCCAGACGCCACTTACACCACTCCGGGGGACGCCGCTGAGCTGGCGGAAGCCCTCATCGACGCGCTCGAGAATCCCGCCTGGGCGGCCGCCCAGGGCCAGAGGGCACGGACACGGGCAGACCGCTTCGACATCGGGGAGATCGCGGCCCGCTACGAGGCGGCGTACCACCTGGCGCTGGGGATCACTGCAATCGTCGGCCGGTAGACTCGGCGGGTAAGCCAAAGGAGTGTTGAGAGTTGGAGACCGGCACTGATCGTGTGAAGAGGGGCCTTGCCGAGATGCTCAAGGGCGGGGTGATCATGGACGTGGTCACGGCCGACGAGGCAAAGATCGCCGAAGAGGCCGGGGCAGTCGCCGTGATGGCCCTGGAGAGGGTGCCCGCGGACATCCGCAGGGACGGCGGCGTTGCCCGCATGTCAGATCCGGCAATGATCGAGGAGATCCAGCAGGCGGTGACCATCCCGGTGATGGCCAAGTGTCGCATCGGCCACTTCGCCGAAGCTCTCGTGCTCCAGGCCCTCGGTATCGACTACATCGACGAGTCCGAGGTGCTGACTCCCGCCGACGAGGAGCACCACGTCGACAAGTGGGCCTTCACCACGCCATTCGTTTGCGGGGCTCGCAACCTGGGCGAGGCTCTGCGCCGCATCGGTGAGGGTGCCGCCATGATCCGAACCAAGGGCGAGGCCGGCACCGGCAACGTCGTCGAGGCGGTCCGTCACATGCGCACTGTCACCAACGAGATCCGACGGCTGGCCACGCTGGGCGACGAGCAGCTGATGAGCGCAGCACGCGACTTGGGTGCTCCCTACGAACTGGTCAAGGAAGTCGCGGCCACGGGCAAGCTCCCGGTCGTCAACTTCGCTGCCGGTGGCATCGCGACCCCGGCCGACGCTGCTCTGATGATGGGTCTCGGCGTCGACGGCGTCTTCGTCGGCTCCGGAATCTTCAAGAGCTCCAGTCCCCAGGCCTACGCCCGGGCGATCGTCGAGGCGACCACTTTCTGGAACGAGCCCGAGATCGTCGCCAAGGCATCAAGAGGGCTCGGCGGAGCCATGCCCGGCCTCGAGATGGGAACCCTCTCGGAAGCGGAGAAGCTCGCCGAGCGAGGCTGGTGAGCGCGCCCCGGGTCGGCGTGCTGGCCCTCCAGGGCGACTTCAGGGAGCACCTGGCCATTCTCGAGCGCATCGGTGCGGTGGCGGTTCCCGTGAAGACTCCCGCCGACCTGGCCTCAGTGGACGCTCTTGTCATCCCTGGCGGGGAGTCGACGACGATCGGGAAGATGGCGGTGCGTTTCGGCCTCATCGAGCCGCTTCGGAAAGCAGCACGCTCAGGGCTTCCGATATACGGCACTTGCGCCGGGATGATCCTTCTGGCCGGCGCGGTCACCGAAGGTGATCAGCCGCTGATCGGCGTTCTCGACGTGGTGGTGAGGCGCAACGCATTCGGCCGTCAGAACGAGTCCTTCGAGGTGGACATCGACATCGAAGGGCTCGACGGGCCACTGCACGCGGTGTTCATCAGGGCGCCCTGGATCGAGAAGGTCGGCGAGGGCGTCGAAGTGCTCGCTTCCGTCGACGGCCACCCCGTCATGGTTCGCGAAGCGAATATCCTGGCCACATCGTTCCATCCCGAGATCTCCGGGGACGGGCGGGTGCACCAACTACTCATCGATTCGATCTGACATGGCCGGGCATTCCAAATGGGCGAACATCAAGCACCGCAAGGGGCGGCAGGACGCCGCGCGCGGGAAGCTGTTCGGGAAGCTCGCCAAGGCGATCGAGATCGCAGCCCGGGAGGGTGGCGGCAACCCTGACTTCAACCCGACCCTGGCCACCGCGGTGTTCAAGGCCAAGGCCGCCTCCATGCCCAACGACAACATCGACCGAGCAATCAAGCGTGGCACCGGTGAGGTCGAAGGGGCCATCTACGAGGAGATCTGGTACGAGGGATACGGCCCCGGCGGCGTGGCCCTCTATGTGCAGATCCTCACCGACAACCGCAACCGGGCAGCCTCCGAAGTGCGTACTGCGTTCACTCGCAGCGGCGGCAGCCTGGGTGAGCCCGGATCGGTGGGCTACCTCTTCTCCCAGAAGGGGCTCGTGGTCGCCTCCGGTGACGAGGACGAAGTGATGCTCGCCGCACTCGAGGCAGGTGCCGAGGATGTCGTCGACAACGGCGACGCCACCTTCGAGGTGGTCACCTCGCCTTCCGATCTCGGTCCGGTGCGAACCGCCCTGGAAGAAGCCGGTATCGAGGTGGTGTCGGCCGATGTCACGCAACGCCCGTCGACCTGGATCCCGGTGGGGGAGAGCGACGCCCGCAAGCTCCTTCGGCTCATCGACGCCCTCGATGATCTAGACGACGTCCAGTCGGTCCACGCCAACTACGACATCGACGATGCCGTCATGGAGTCGGTCCTGGCCGAAGCCTGATTCCCACAGGATTTCTCCTCCGTCGAGCGGTAGCGGAGCGGGGGAGTGGCCCGTAGGGCCGAGGGGGCGCGAGCGAAGCGAGCCGGGAAAACCTCAGAAAAACTTCTGATTCGCCTGTCGTAGGGGTGGTTTTTGTCCCTGATAGAACGTATGTTCGTATCATGGATTGGAGAGGAACCACTGAGGTTTCGACCGACGAACTGCAACAGCGCCTGGTTGCGGTCGAGCAGGAGAAGTCTCGGGCGACTGCGGAACAGCTCGGTCTGCTCGAGGAGTTGGACCGTCGTCAGACCCACACTGCGGATGGGTGTCGGACGATGGGGGAGTGGGTGAGCCTGGTGTTGGACACCACTCTGGAGGATGCTCGGGATCTGGTGCGGACGATGCGTCGCACGGTTGACCGCCCGGTTCATCGTGAAGCGTTGGCTTCGGGTGTGTCGTTTCGTCGTATCGAAGCCCTTTCCAAGATCTCAGAGGATGTTGGCCTACTAGAGGATCACGACGTCGCTTC